>NZ_JACDUV010000005.1:0-237356 GCF_013761015.1 Anoxybacillus ayderensis | reverse complement strand
AAACGAAGCCATACGGCTTCTAACCGCAGGAACTGCGGGGCTAGCCTGCTCATTCTCACTTCATTAGAAGTGACAGCGCAGGAATCTCGTGGCTTCAGCCATGAGAGGTTCAAAGTAAAATGCAAATAAGAAAGTGAAAAGGATGATGGAACTGATGCGCTTGAAGACGTTCGTCAAATATCATGATTATCCATTGATCATCGCTGTCCTTTTATTATCGTTGTTCGGGCTTGTGATGGTATATAGCGCGAGCATGATTACAGCCGTTACTCGTTTTCATACGACGAGCGATTATTTTTTTCAAAAACAAAAATGGGCATGGATGATCGGTACAGTTGTTTTTGTATTTACGGCATTTGTTCCGTATAAACATTATGCGCGCAAAGAGTTTTTACAATTCGTTTTTTTCGCCATGCCTATGCCGCTCATTTACGTCCTTTTGTTCGGCCATACCGTAAACAATGCGACAAGCTGGATTAAAGTCGGTCCGATTAACGTTCAGCCAGCGGAGTTTGCGAAAATCGGTTTAATCGTATATTTAAGCGGAGTATTAGCAAACAAGCAAAAAAAATTACAAACCTCGCCGCAAGACGTGCTGTTCCCAATCTACTATATGTTGTTTATTTGCTTATTAATTTTTCTTCAACCAGACGTCGGGACGATGTTAATTATCGGATTGATTTGTGCGGTCATCATCCTTTCTTCCGCCGCAAGCAAACGGTTATTGATGAAACAGTTGTTTCTGTTTGCTTTGATTTTCGGAGTTGTCGCGGCGATTTCTGGTCCGTTTATATACGATCGAGTATTTACGAAAGAGCGTTTATCGCGCATTGACGGTTTTTTGCATCCGTTTGAGCATGCGAAAGATGAAGGATACCAGCTCATTAACTCGTACATTGCGATCGGAAACGGGGGATTAAAAGGGCTCGGACTTGGACAAAGCATTCAAAAATACGGCTATTTGCCAGAAGCGCATACCGACTTTATTATGGCAGTCATCGCCGAAGAGCTCGGGCTATTTGGCGTTTCGTTCGTTCTCCTTTTGTTGTCGTTTATCGTCTTGCGCGGCTTTTTGATCGCAAGAAGGTGCCAAGATGCGTTCGGCAGTTTATTAGCGATCGGCATTTCAACGATGATCGGCATTCAATCGTTCGTCAATCTCGGTGGAATATCAGGGCTCATCCCACTAACAGGGGTCACATTGCCGTTTGTCAGCTACGGTGGTTCATCGCTCGTTTTACTTATGATGTGTGCCGGAGTGCTGACAAACATCGCAGCGGTAACAAATTACGAACAAAAACATAAAACAGAAAAACAAAGTAATATTCAAAAAAATCATATTTCTTTTTCGTAATTGTATTTACAAATACAGAAAATTCGTTATAGTTTTTATATGAAGGATAGGGGGAGGATGCATATGAGGCGTATTCAAAAAGTACTTGTCGCAAACCGTGGAGAAATTGCGATTCGCGTATTTCGCGCCTGCAACGAACTAGGGATTCGCACCGTTGCCATTTATTCGCGCGAAGATGCAGGATCGTATCATCGCTACAAAGCGGATGAAGCATATTTAGTTGGAGAAGGAAAAAAACCGATTGAAGCATATTTAGACATTGAAGGCATTATCGAAATCGCGAAAATGCATGATGTCGATGCGATCCATCCGGGTTACGGTTTTTTATCGGAAAACATCGAATTTGCGAAACGATGCGAAGAAGAAGGCATTATTTTCATTGGACCGAAACAAGCGCATTTAGATATGTTTGGCGATAAAGTAAAAGCGCGCCACCAAGCGAAACAAGCGGGCATTCCGGTCATTCCGGGAAGCGACGGGCCTGTGCAAAGCTTGGAGGACGTCGTGCGCTTCGGCGAGACATACGGTTATCCGATGATCATTAAAGCGGCATTAGGCGGCGGTGGACGCGGCATGCGCATCGTTCGCTCGCAAGCGGAAGTGAAAGAAGCGTATGAGCGGGCGAAATCGGAAGCGAAAGCGGCATTTGGCAGCGATGAAGTATATGTCGAAAAATTAATCGAAAACCCAAAACATATTGAAGTGCAAATTTTAGGTGACGAATACGGCAACATCGTTCATTTATATGACCGAGATTGCTCGGTGCAGCGCCGCCATCAAAAAGTTGTTGAAGTGGCGCCAAGCGTATCGCTTTCAAAAGAGCTCCGCGAAGACATTTGCCAAGCGGCAGTGAAACTGATGAAAAACGTGCAATACGTAAACGCAGGAACGGTTGAGTTTCTCGTTTCTGGCGATGCGTTTTACTTCATTGAAGTGAATCCGCGCATTCAAGTCGAACATACGATTACAGAAATGATTACTGGCATTGATATCGTCCAATCGCAAATTTTAATTGCGGAAGGACATGCGCTACATAGCGAAAAAGTCGGCATTCCGAAACAAGAAGACATTCGCGTTCACGGATACGCGATTCAATCGCGCGTGACGACAGAAGATCCGCTAAACAACTTTATGCCAGATACAGGGAAAATTATGGCGTATCGTTCAGGCGGTGGCTTCGGCGTTCGTTTAGATGCAGGCAATAGCTTTCAAGGCGCCGTCATTACGCCGTACTACGATTCGCTGTTAGTAAAAGTGACGACGTGGGCGTTAACGTTTGAACAAGCGGCAGCGAAAATGTTGCGCAACTTGCGCGAGTTTCGTATTCGCGGCATTAAAACGAACATTCCGTTTTTAGAAAACGTTGTGCAACATCCGAAGTTTTTAACAGGCGAATACGATACGTCGTTTATTGATACGACGCCAGAGCTATTTGTGTTTCCGAAACGGAAAGACCGCGGGACGAAAATGTTATCGTATATCGGAACGGTTACTGTGAACGGTTTCCCGGGCATCGGGAAAAAGAAAAAGCCGGTATTTGATCCGCCGCGCATTCCGAAAGTGAAACATATTGAACCGATGCCAAAAGGGACGAAACAAATTTTAGATGAACGGGGGGCAGACGGGCTCGTTCAATGGATAAAACAACAAAACCGCGTGTTGTTGACAGATACGACGTTTCGTGACGCCCATCAATCGCTTTTAGCGACGCGCGTGCGCACAAACGACTTATTGCGCATTGCTGAGCCGACCGCGCGTTTATGGCCGCAACTATTTTCGATGGAAATGTGGGGCGGAGCGACGTTTGACGTAGCCTATCGCTTCTTAAAAGAAGATCCGTGGGATCGTTTAATTCAATTGCGAAAAAAAATTCCGAACGTTTTGTTTCAAATGTTGCTTCGCGCGTCGAATGCGGTCGGATATAAAAACTATCCAGATAACGTCATTCGGGAGTTTGTTGCGCAATCGGCGGAAGCAGGCATTGACGTATTCCGCATTTTCGATAGTTTAAACTGGGTAAAAGGAATGACGGTCGCCATCGATGCGGTACGTCAAACAGGAAAAGTGGCGGAAGCGGCGATTTGTTATACGGGCGATATTTTCGACCCAACGCGCACAAAATACAATCTCAACTACTATAAACAGTTAGCAAAAGAGCTCGAGCAAGCCGGTGCGCACATTTTAGCGATTAAAGATATGGCGGGACTATTGAAGCCACAAGCGGCTTATACGTTTATTTCCGCTTTAAAAGAAGTCGTCGACATTCCGATTCATTTGCATACGCACGATACGAGCGGAAACGGCATTTATACTTACGCCAAAGCGATTGAAGCAGGAGTCGATATTGTTGACGTAGCGGTAAGCGCGATGGCCGGCTTAACGTCGCAACCGAGCGCAAACACGCTTTATTATGCGCTTGAAGGAACGGAGCGAGCGCCGGAAGTCGATATCGCATCGCTTGAAAAATTGTCGCGTTATTGGGAAGATGTGCGCAAATATTACGTCGACTTTGAAAGCGGCATGAACGCGCCGCATACGGAAGTATATATGCACGAAATGCCGGGCGGACAATATAGCAATCTTCAACAACAAGCGAAAGCGGTCGGCTTAGGAGATCGTTGGGATGAAGTAAAAGAAATGTATCGCCGCGTCAACGATTTATTTGGCGACATCGTCAAAGTGACGCCATCGTCGAAAGTTGTTGGCGATATGGCGCTATATATGGTGCAAAACAACTTAACCGAACAAGACATTTACGAGCGCGGTGAAACGCTTGATTTCCCAGATTCCGTCGTTGAACTGTTTGAAGGCTACCTCGGTCAGCCGCATGGCGGATTCCCAGAAACGTTGCAGCGCATCATTTTAAAAGGGCGTGAACCGATTACCGTTCGTCCGGGCGAACTGTTAGAGCCGGTCGACTTTGAAAAGTTGCGCGAAGAGTTATATCATATCGTCCAGCGTGAAGTGACCGACTATGATGTGTTAGCTTATGCGCTATATCCGAAAGTGTTTGTCGAATATGCCCACACGGTCGAACAGTTCGGTGATTTATCTGTACTTGATACACCAACGTTTTTATACGGCATGCGTCTTGGGGAAGAAATTGAAATTGAAATCGAAAAAGGAAAAACGTTAATCGTCAAGCTCGTCTCGATTGGTCAGCCACAAGCGGACGGAACGAGAGTCGTATACTTTGAACTAAACGGTCAACCGCGTGAAATCGTCGTGAAAGACGAAAGCATTAAAACAACTGTCGTGGCGCGTGTGAAAGCGGATCGCAACAATCCGAACCATATTGCTGCGACGATGCCGGGGACAGTTGTGAAAGTACTCGTTGAAAAAGGGGAAAAAGTGAAAAAAGGTGATCATTTAATGATTACCGAAGCGATGAAAATGGAAACGACCGTGCAAGCACCGTTTTCTGGTATTGTGAAAGACATTTACGTCAAAGGCGGCGACGCTATCCAAACAGGCGATTTATTGCTTGAATTAGCCGAAAAATAAAAAGAACGAGGGATTTCCTCGTTCTTTTTATTTTAATACGGCAGATGGAACGGCTTGATGCCCGACCTCTTTTTCTTTTTTGCTACGTGTCGCCAACAACACGAAGTAACTTAATACACCAAATAAACATGAAATAAAAAACGCATGAGCTAAAGCGACGTATAAGTTTAACCCCGTAAAGACGACGAGCGCCCCCGTTGCGACTTGGCAGCTGACGAGAATGAGCGCAATGAGCCAGCCCCAATACATAATCGGCTGATGTTTATATCGTTTCATTGCATATATCGTTGCCCATAAAATCCAAAGAAACAATAGTCCCGCTGCAAAACGGTGTCCCATTTGCACCCATTCATGTAGTTGTGTCGGGAATAACCGCGTTTGTGCGCAAAACGGCCAACTTGGGCACGCTAAGCTCGCTTGTTTATGGCGAACGAGCGCTCCGGTATAGACGACGATATAGCAATATGCAATAATGCCGTAAATATGAAATGTCATCGTACGATCGAGCACAACGGATGCGGCATCAAATTTTTTATCTACTTCAAAAATAAACAACGTTAATAAAAAGACAGCCGCAAACGAAATGAGCGAGATACCAAAATGAAGCGCAAGCACGACGTCCGATTGCCCCCATACGACCGCAGCCGCCCCAATAAGCCCTTGCAAAACGAGAAACACGAACGAAACGACGGATAAAAATTTCGTTTCTCGAATATGTCCGATCGCTTTCCATGACCAAATCGATAAAATAAGCACCATCAATCCGACGACGCCTGAGACGACGCGATGGCTTAATTCAATGAGCAACTCAGCTGTAATGTGAGACGGAATGAGTTGCCCGTGGCAGAGCGGCCACGAACGACCACAGCCCATTCCTGATCCTGTTTTTGTCACAAGCGCCCCACCAATTAAAACGAAAAGCATGCCGATTGTCGTCGCTACCGCAAACCATTTTAAAAGCCGTTGCAATGTGTTCACTTCCTTAACGCAAAATTTTATCTAGCAAATGCCTAGTAAAAACTGTATAATAAATGTGAAATACGTGTGAAGAAATGCTACTCTCATATTAGCGGAAAATGTCGAAAAGCGCAAAGTTTTATTATTTTACAATATAGCAAACGTTGCAAATATGGTTGAATATTTGTAGAGAGTTTGCTAGAAATATAAGTGCAGTTATTTTTCAACTTTTTCATTGTCACAACATTGTTTTGACACAAATTCGACACAATTAAGACAAAAAAAGTTCACAATTTGACGGAGAAATGTGCTTTAATATACAGAGACGACATATCGTTATCGTGTATAGATTGGAAACGCCTTCAAAGGCATAAGAGAGGAGTGGCGGCAGATGGCGGATGTAGTCGAAGAGGTAAAAACGACAAAAATCCAATCCGGTGTACTAAAAGATGTATTAGCTGTCGTGAAAATTGGCATTGTCAATTCAAATTTAATTACGACGTTTACGGGACTTTGGTTAGCCCTTCATTTTACAGGAAAAGGATTTTTAAGTAATTTGCATATCGTGTTTTTTGCGCTCGTCGGATCTGCGCTCGTCATTGCAGGTTCTTGCGCGTTAAATAATTTTATTGATCGCGATATTGATCATCTCATGGAGCGGACGAAAAGTCGCCCAACGGTGAGCGGAAGCGTAGAGCCGAAGCGCGTGCTTTGGTTCGGTGTACTTCTTGTCGCCATCGGTACGTTCAGTTTGCTTATGACAACGGTCACCGCCGCCATCATCGGACTGATCGGCATGGTGACGTACGTCTTTTTATATACGATGTGGTCTAAGCGGAGCAATACGCTCAATACGGTGATCGGCAGCGTTTCTGGTGCCGTTCCACCGGTCATCGGTTGGACAGCGGTCGATGACGGATTTCATATCGTTCCAGTCATTTTGTTTTTGCTTATGTTTTTATGGCAACCGCCACACTTTTTAGCGCTGGCGATGAAGCGATGTGAGGAGTATCGCGCAGCAGGCATTCCGATGCTTCCTGTCGTTCACGGATTTGCGATGACAAAACGGCAAATCGTCATTTGGATTGTGGCGCTTTTACCACTTCCGTTTTACTTATTTTCATTAGGCGTGCCGTTTTTAGTGATCGCGACGTTGTTGAACGTCGGTTGGTTAGCGCTCGGACTGGCGGGCTTTAAAATGAAAGACGATATGAAATGGGCGAAATGGATGTTCATTTATTCGCTCAACTATTTAACGATTTTATTTGTGACGATGGTAATTGTCACGATCGACTAATGAAGCGCCTGCAACGGCGCTTCCGAAAATAAAAAAGTTTACAATTCTTTCTTTTTGTAAAGAAAGAATGTATATATTTCACTTTATTTCATAATCGAAAGAGGGGTTTGATTAGGCTATGAAGAAGTGGCTACGAAATTGGCGCTTGGTTTCTCTTGTATCCGCCATGGCGCTTTTGCTAGCTGGTTGCGGTAAGCCGTTTTTATCGACGCTTCAGCCAGCAGGAGAAGTAGCTGACATGCAGTACAAGCTTATGCTGCTCAGCACGGCCATTATGGTCATCGTCATTGCGGTTGTAACGATCATCTTCCTTTACGTTGTGACTCGCTTCCGTCGTCGTAAAGGGGAAGAAAACAAAATTCCAAAACAAGTCGAAGGAAGCCATACGCTTGAAATTATTTGGACAGTTATTCCGATTATTTTACTAATCATCTTAGCTGTTCCGACGGTTTTATACACGTTTAAATTGGCGGATGTAAAACCGATGAACAAAAAAGAACGCGACGTTGTTGTCGTCAACGTGCGCGCGAATTTGTACTGGTGGGAGTTTGAGTACCCAGATTACGGCATTATTACAAGCCAAGATTTAGTCGTTCCAACAGGTGAACGCGTGTATTTTAACTTAAAAGCATCTGACGTAAAACACTCGTTCTGGATTCCTGCCGTTGGAGGAAAAATGGATACAAATACAGATAACACGAACCAATTTTTCCTCACATTTGATGACAAACGTGCCGAAGAAGCAGGACGTCTATTTTACGGAAAATGTGCGGAGCTTTGCGGTCCGTCACACGCATTAATGGACTTTAAAGTGAAGGCGCTTCCTCGGGCTGAATTTGATCAATGGGTAGAAAAAATGAAAAATGCAAAACCGGTTGCAGCAACAGACCCTGTTGTGAAGCGAGGAGAAGAAATTTTCAACAAAAGCTGTATTGGCTGTCACGCCGTCACACCGGTTGATGGTCGTCCAGAGCAAGCTCGCCTTGCGCCAAACTTAGGCAACTTTGCGGATCGCGAACGCATTGCCGGCATTTTAGAACATAACGAAGAAAACTTAAAAGCTTGGTTAAAAGATCCAGAGAAAGTGAAGCCAGGCAACAAAATGACAGGTACTTATCCAGCATTATCTGATGAAGAACTTGAAGCATTAACAAAATACTTAATGACATTATCTGTTGAGTAAGGGGATTATCGATAAAGGGAGGTTAAACTGTGAGTACGTTAGCTCGGAAAAAAGGTGTCGGCGCAGTCATTTGGGACTACTTAACGACAGTAGACCATAAGAAGATTGCGATTTTGTACTTGATCGCCGGCGGAGTTTTCTTCTTGCTTGGCGGTTTAGAAGCGATGATTATTCGCATTCAGCTCGCCGTGCCAAACAACGACTTCATTAGCGCAGGTTTTTACAATGAAGTGTTGACGATGCACGGGACGACGATGATTTTCCTTGCGGCGATGCCGCTCGTGTTTGCGATGATGAACGCCGTTGTACCGATTCAAATCGGTGCGCGCGACGTAGCGTTCCCGTTTTTAAACGCGCTTGGATTTTGGTTATTTTTCTTCGGTGGTGTATTTTTAAACTTATCATGGTTTTTAGGTGGAGCACCTGATGCAGGGTGGACATCGTACGCATCATTATCACTTGCGTCACCAACGCACGGCATTGACTTTTACGTATTAGGTTTGCAAATTTCCGGTTTCGGAACGTTAATTGGTGGAATTAACTTCCTTGTGACGATCATTAATATGCGCGCACCGGGAATGACATATATGCGCATGCCGATGTTTACATGGGCAACGTTTGTCACATCTGCGCTCATTTTATTCGCGTTCCCGCCATTAACAGTCGGTTTAATTTTCATGATGATGGACCGTTTGTTTGGTGGAAACTTTTTTGACCCAGCGCTTGGTGGAAATACGATCATTTGGGAGCACTTGTTCTGGATTTTCGGTCACCCAGAAGTATACATTCTCGTCTTACCAGCGTTCGGTATTTTCTCAGAAATTTTCGCGACGTTCTCGCGTAAGCGTTTATTCGGTTATTCATCGATGGTATTTGCGACGGTGTTAATCGGATTTTTAGGATTCATGGTATGGGCGCACCATATGTTTACGGTTGGTATGGGCCCAATTGCAAACGCCATCTTTGCAGTTGCGACAATGGCGATTGCCGTTCCGACAGGAATTAAAATTTTCAACTGGTTATTTACGATGTGGGGCGGAAGCATTCGCTTTACAACGCCAATGATGTATGCGGTAGCGTTCATTCCATCGTTCGTTATCGGTGGGGTGACAGGGGTCATGAACGCAACCGCTGCGGCAGACTATCAATATCACGATAGCTATTTCGTCGTTGCGCACTTCCACTACGTTATCGTCGGTGGGGTTGTATTCGCGCTACTTGCAGGGGCACACTATTGGTGGCCAAAAATGTTCGGTAAAATGTTAGATGAGAAATTAGGAAAAGTGACATTCTGGTTGTTCTTTATCGGTTTCCATTTAACGTTCTTTATTCAACATTTCCTTGGCTTAATGGGTATGCCACGCCGTGTATTCACGTTCTTGCCTGGCCAAGGATTTGAAACAGGAAACATGATTAGTACAGTCGGTGCATTTTTCATGGCAGCAGGTACAGTCGTATTATTAGCAAACGTTGTTATTACAACAGTAAAAGGAAAGCGCGTTGGCAACGACCCTTGGGAAGATGGACGCACATTGGAATGGGCAGTATCTTCGCCAGCGCCAGAGTACAACTTTGCGCAAACGCCACTTGTGCGTGGTTTAGATGCGTATTGGATTGAAAAAATGGAAGGCAAAAAAGGATTAACACCAGCAGAACCGCTAGGTGACATTCATATGCCGAATCCATCGATTTTACCGTTTGTTATTTCACTCGGCTTATTTGTAGCCGCATTCGGTTTCTTGTTCCATCAAGATCATGCGTGGGGAACTCCAGTTGGCGTAGTCGGCTTACTCATTACGCTCGGCGCGATGTTCTTCCGTTCAATTATTGATGACCACGGCTTCCATATTCATAAAGAAGAAGTGATGGAAGCGGAGAAGAAGGGGGCTGGGGCATAATGCATGTGGAAGAAAAATTAACGGCAGAGACGTTTCCGGCAGAGCCTGAAAAAGCAACCCTTGAAGGGAAAAATAAATTTTTAGGTTTCTGGTTTTTCCTCGGCGGAGAGACGGTATTGTTCGCCTCTCTCTTCGCCACATTTTTGGCGTTAAGAGATTCCGTTGCAGGCGGTCCGTCTGCGAAAGAATTGTTCCAAATGCCGATCGTCTTTTTAGCGACGATGCTGTTACTAACGAGCAGCTTAACGAGCGTATATGCAATGCATCATATGCGCAACTTCGACTTCAAAAAAATGCAGCTTTGGCTCGGCATTACGGTATTGCTTGGCGCAGGCTTCTTAGCGCTTGAAATTTACGAGTTTACAGAGTACGTACATGAAGGATTTAAATTTTCAACAAGTGCGTTTTCTTCATCGTTTTACACGCTAGTTGGTACGCACGGTGGCCACGTCGCATTCGGTTTACTCTGGATTTTAACGTTAATGATTCGCAATGCGAAACGTGGGTTAAACTTATATAACGCACCGAAGTTTTACGTTGCCAGCTTATATTGGCACTTTATCGACGTCGTGTGGGTGTTCATTTTCACGGTCGTATACTTAATGGGAATGGTGGGGTGATTGTATGGCAAATCATACACATGTACAAAACCCAAAAGTAGATGTACAATATCGCCGGAAAAAAAATGCAGAAGAAATGAAACATCAAATTGTTTCATTTACGTTAATGATTTTCTTAACGCTCATCGCCTTTTTTGCGGTTGGATATGAAGGATTTTCTGCTTGGTTTTCCGTACCGTTCATTTTATTGTTAGCGGTCGTGCAAGTTATTTTCCAACTGTATTACTTTATGCATATGAGCCATAAAGGACACGAACTGCCAGCACTTTTCATCTATGGCGGTGTCGTTGTGGCGTTCGTTACGATTTGGGCGTTTTTAACGGTCGTTTGGATTTAAGAAGCTAGCGTTGGCTAGCTTCTTTTCTTTTCACGTTTGTTACGTTTGTAGTATAATAAAGTCGGAAAAAAAGCGAGGTGAATATGATGCCGTTAAGTATATTTGGTTTTGAAGCGATGTGGAGTCCGTACTTTTTCATTTTTTTAGTCGCTGTGACGATCGCTTATTTTTGGCTTGTTAACCGTGCAAAAGAACAAACGACGACAAAGCAAAAAACGTTGTTTGTGACTGCGATTGTTTTGCTTTATATTTGTAAAGGTTCTCCAGTTGACTTGTTAGGGCATTTAATGTTTAGCGCCCATATGACGCAAATGGCTGTCCTTTATTTAATGGTGCCGCCGCTCCTGATTAAAGGCATCCCATCATGGATGTTTGAAGCCGTTTTTCGCATTCAAATCATTCGATCGACGTTTGCCTTTTTCACGAAACCATTAATTGCTTTATTTTTGTTTAATGGTATTTTTTCGTTATACCACGTGCCGTTGATTTTTGATGTCGTGAAAACAAACATGTGGTTGCATGCGCTCATGACGATTGCTATTTTTATTGCGGCGATGATGATGTGGTGGCCGCTTGTGAATGACGTGCGAGGGTTTCCGTCTTTATCTGGCTTGAAAAAAATCGGTTACATTTTTGCCGATGGGGTGTTGCTGACGCCTGCATGTGCGCTCATTATTTTCGCGGATACCCCACTATATGCGACGTATTACGATCCAGCTGCTTGGATAAACGCTTTAGCGCTTTGCGTCCCACAAACGACGTTAGCGTCGCTTGAATTAAGCGGACCAGAAATGTTTAGCTCGATGTCGCTATTGCACGACCAGCAGCTTGGTGGCGTATTAATGAAAATCATTCAAGAAATTGTATACGGAGTGATGTTGTTTTTCATTTTTATGGAATGGTATCGAAAAGAACGAAATGAAGAACATGTCGCTGTTCAAACAACGAAATAAAGAGAGGGAGAAACGATGGTACCGATTTTACCTACAATTAGTACAAGCTTTATCGTCATTAGTGCGATTCTCGTTGCGGTTGGCTGGTATTTCATTCGTCAAAAACAAATCGAGAAGCATGAAAAGACGATGTGGCTTGCGGCTGCTTTTGCGCTCGCGTTTTTCATCATTTACGTGTCGCGTACGGTTTTTATCGGCAATACAAGCTTCGGTGGTCCAGACGATATGAAAATATATTATACGATCTTTTTGTTTTTCCACATTTTTTTAGCGACTACTGGCGCCGTTTTCGGCATTGTCACGTTGCTTTCCGCTGTGAAAAAAAATTGGTTGCGCCATAAAAAAATTGGCCCGATCACGAGTATCGTATGGTTTTTTACCGCAACAACAGGAGTTGCTGTTTATTTATTGTTATACGTATTTTACCGTGGCGGTGAAACGACATCGGTTATTAAAGCGATTTTAGGATTTTAAAAAGAGGGTGAACATTCACCCTCTTTACAGTTTAAAGTGAAATTTAATAATTCCTGCCTCTTTCGCTGATTTGATCGCAATGAGTAAGAGCGGGAATAAAATGAGACCGAGTCCGCCCATCACTTTCACGCCTAAGTACATCGAAATGAGCGTCGCGAGCGGCGATAAACCGATATGCGCGCCCATCACTTTCGGCTCAATCGTTCGGCGTAAAATTAATAAAATGACACCGAGAATCGATAGTTTTGTCGCCAATACCGTATCGCCTGTGACGAAGTGGAAAATGGCCCAAGGTGCCATAATGACAATCGATCCGATAATTGGAATAAAATCGATCACCCAAATAATAAATGCGGTAAATAACGCCACTTTCGGTGTAATGAGCAACAGTCCGACGAGAGATACGGCAAAAATAATTAAGCTAACGAGAAATTGCGCTTTCCAAAAGCCAAAGACGACATACGATAGACGCGACATCATAAAATGTACTTTTTCTTTCGTTTCGTCTGTTAAATGCGAAAAAATTGCTTCGCGTATTTTCGGTAAATCGTGCATAAATAAAAATAAAGTAATTAAATAAACGAGAAAGTTAATTAAAAACTTTGGAACGTTTGCGACAAGCGCGCTTACTTTATTAAAGCTTAATGAAGCGGTTAGTTGTGTTTTTAATTTTGTTAAAAACAAATCGACTTGGTGGCTCAATTCCGCCACAACAAACGGCGGCAATTTTTCTGTCTGCTTGTACCAGCGAGCGACAAGTTCATTCCATCCCGCAATCATTTCATTCAAATATAGCGGCGAGTTTCTAAAAAAGTGAAACGCTTCCGTCACAATTTTTGTAATAATAAAGTAACCGCTTAAACACATAAATAACGTAAATAAACTAAACACAAGAAGGGTAGCGGACTGTCGCTTAAACCCGAGCCGTTGCTGTGCTACTTTCACTGCTGGCTCTAAAAAAACGGCAGTAATTAATGCGAATAAAATCGGAACGGCAATAGGGGCGACCCAGTATGTCAATAAGACGATCGCAAGTAAAATAACAATCATGTATATGGACCGCTTTGGAATTTTCTCAAACAACGAAACGACACCTGCTTTCATTTCATAAATCGTATGGAGGATGTATATGCATAAACCCATTATAACGATTGTTGCGATGAGTGTACAACCGTTTGATGATGTTATATTAGAAGATGTGAAAGTATACGAGCAACAAAAGCGACTGACGATTCATGTGACAGTTTCGTTCAAAATGAAACAAAATATGCTCGCTTTCTGTGAACATATTCAAAAACAAGTCATTGACGACATATACGAAATGACAGGAAAAGAAGTTTTTGCTGTGCATCTGTACGTTCGTCGGCTCGTTGACGGAAAAAACGCATGAGCGTGCTCATGCGTTTATGCTAGCAAGGCCTTCTTTTACTTTCGCTAAAATTGCTTCACATTGGCTCACTAATGACGAAGGGAAGTTTTCTCCCTCTCCATATTCTACACCATGTGGGTAATAATGTTTGCCAAGTAGCGGCTTCATTAACTTAATGACTGCATGGCGGCCGCCAACATCCCCTTCAATCGCATAGCCTTGCACACGTAAATAAAACACATCGTTTTTAATCTCGAATTTGCGGTCATATGTGACACGGTCGTAATCCCATTGACCTGCACGCACGAAGCCGAGGCTTTCCATGAGTTCGTCTAAACGTGTTAATGGCGCTGTTTGATTTTCAATACCTGTATTTTCAAAGCGCATCGTTCATATCCCCCTTATGTAAAATAAAACATTCCTCCATTAATAATAGTACGAAAGCGCATAACTTTCAATGACGAGCTTCATAATTGTTCCGATTTTGGTGAAACTAATGTGCGAAAGGAGAGATGAATATGCCAAAAGTAAAAGAGATGATGACGACAGAAGTCGAATGTTGCACGCCGCTCGATAATATGTACGAAGCAGCGGTCAAAATGCGCGATTATAACGTCGGTGCCATTCCAATTACAGATGGAAATCGGCTCATTGGTATTGTGACGGACCGCGATTTAGTCGTGCGCGGCATTGCTGAGAAAAAGCCCGGTTCAACAGCTGTCACAGAAGTGATGAGTGAACAGCTTGTGACGATTTCACCGGACGCTTCTGTCACCGAGGCGGCTCGTTTAATGGCGAAACATCAAATTCGCCGCTTACCTGTTGTCGAAGGGGATACGCTTGTCGGAATGATGTCGCTTGGCGATTTAGCGATCCATGAAGCAAGCGACGAACAAGCCGGCGAAGCATTAACAGAAATATCACAATACCATTAATCAAATCAGTCTGAGGCTATGTGTTCGCATAGCCTTATTTTTTAGTGTTGCGACATGGGCAAGCTGTATATAATGGAAGTATATACAACAACTGAGGGAGAATGATGCATGCGTTGGATAGTGGCCCTTATATTTATTTTTATGATCATTTTTTATTTTTCACCAACAAACGAACAAGCCCCATTAAACGATACGTCGATCATGAGTGAACAAGCGAGCGAAAAAATCGTTTCAGAAGGGCTCGGTACATGGATTGGAAAAACAGAAGAAGAAGTGAAACAAACGTTCGGACAACCTGCTCGTATCGATCCGTCCGCTTACGGCTACGTCTGGTGGGTGTATAACGATCCGAAAACGTATATGCAAGTCGGTATACTTGATGGACGAGTCGTCACCATTTATGCGTGCGGGCCTGAAGCAAACGTCGCTCCATTTCAATTAAATCGCTCTATTAACGACTTATTGCAAACGATGCCGCTCCACGATACGATTCACGTGCAACTTGACGATGGGGTGTATCGCTTTCAACTCACTGAAGAAGATTTAATGATTCAACCGCTTCTTTCGTTTGGCGATGCATATGTACAGTTATATATTGACCGTTTTACCGGCCATTTATCAAGCGTGCGCTGGATCGATGGGGAGACGTTAGTGAAGCTTCGCCCGTACGAATTGGAATATCGTGGACCGTTGCCGGAAGTAGCGCTTGATGAAATGATGGAAAAACAAGTGGAACAAGCGAACGCGAAACAAATTTTTGACATAACGAACGTAATGCGTGCACGTCATGGTGCCCCCCCGTTGACATGGGATGAGCGCGTGGCGCAAGTGGCATATGAACATAGTAAAGATATGGCAGAAAACAATTTTTTTGCGCACGAATCCCCAACAACCGGTGATTTACAACAACGGCTTACAAAAGCAAACATTCCATTTGAAGTCGCAGGAGAAAACATTGCGTCAGAATATATTGATGCACCTGCTGTTGTCGAAGCATGGTTAAATAGTCGAAGCCATCGCCAAACGTTGTTAAATGAAGAATTGACGCATTTAGGAGTAGGCGTGTATAAGCGGCATTATACACAAAACTTTATTCGTCCTTTTTCCCAACCAAAATAGGCGCACCTATTGGCCATTCGGTCGTAATATATGGTAGGCAAACAAACTAGAAAGGAGCGACCGATATGTCCATTGAACAATTTAAACAATTTGTGAAAAAGCATCCGAAACTCATTGAAGAGGTGCGTCAAGGAAAAAAAACGTGGAAAGAGCTATATAACGATTGGTACGTATTTGGCGAGGACGATGATATGTGGGATGAGTATCGGTCCACAGCGGAGAAAGATGAACAAGGAGCTCTCGTCCAAAAGTTAGCCAGTTATTTAAAACATCTTGACGTCAACGAGCTTCAAACGTACATTACAAACGTTCAACAAGCGATCGCGTCCATTCAAGAAGTCGTCCGTCAAATGCAACATACAAAAAAAGACCCGTTTTCGTTTCGAAAAGATTAAGGAGATAACGGATGAGAAAAGATGTGTACGAATATATTGCTGCAAAGCCGAAGCTTCATCAATTTTTGCGTGAACAGCCGTCATGGTATCGAAGGTTAGCGAGACGACCGATGGATATAAAAGAAATGGAAAAAGAGGCACGCCAATATTATAAACAAACGTTGCCACATAAAGTCGAACAAGTCGTCCAAACGATTGAAATGGCAAAAATGATGATGGCGATGATGAAACTGATGAAGGACACTCATAATTAAACGAGAAACGCAAACACTATCACTACGAAAGGATGGTGAACGTGTTGCGCTTCTTTTTTTTATGTATCGCGCTATTGTTTTCCACATATATGAACGATGACACTGCTTTTGCTGAACAAAAGCAAACGTTATTTGTCAAACATCATGTCAAAGGAAATAACGTATTTGTTGAATGTATCGTTGATCAATTTATGTTTACGAAAGGAACACGTCCGAAACAAAACGGACAAGGACGCATTCACATTTATGTGAATGGAAAAAGGGTGAGCGAAACGACAACGGCTGCTTTCGTTATTCGCGGTTTGCCGGTGGGGAAACATACGATTCGACTAGAACTTGTGCATAACGATGCAAGTAAGTATCACGTTTCGCACGAATTTACGGTAACGATTCCATAAGTCTGGGGCAACCAGACTTATTTGTTTTGTGGAGAAAATCGTGTTATGATACGGTTGTGGAGGTGTTGCTCGTGCTTGTAGCAACGATCGAACGATTGCAGTTGTTAGATGTTGCTGAACAACTTGGCAAAATGATTGTCGAATCAGACGTGGCGGAGGAATATCGTCGCTGTTTTTATCATATGCAACAAGATGAGAAAGCGCAGCGGCTCATTCATCGTTTCGTTCAGTTAAAAGAACGATACGAAGACGTGCAGCGCTTTGGGAAATATCATCCAGACTACAAAGAAGTAACAAAACAAGTGCGCGAGGCAAAGCGTGAATTAGATTTATATGGTCCGATTGCCGCGTTTAAACGAGCGGAAAAAGAGATGCAGTCGCTTTTAGATGAAATTAGCACGATGATCGGTCGTGCGGTATCTGAAAACATTAAAGTGCCGACCGGAAATCCGTATTTTGATTCTTTATCTTGCGGTGGAGGATGCGGATCTGGCGGAGCGTGTGGCTGTCGGACGAAATGAAAAAGGGGGGATGGGCGCATGTTTCCAATGCGTCAAGGCATTATCGTTTGGCTTTATTCGTTAAAACATAGCAGACAGTTACGAAAATACGGAAACGTTCATTACGTATCGAAACGATTAAAATATGCTGTTTTATATTGCAATATGGACGAAGCGGAAGGCGTGATGAAAAAGCTCGCTTCTTTACCGTTTGTGAAACGAGTGGAGCCGTCTTACCGCCCGTATGTTAAAGTCGAATTCGAATCGAAAGCAGATAAAGAAAAAGAATATGAATACGGAATATAAAAGGATGTCCACGCGTGACATCCTTTCGCTTTTCTTATTGTAGAGGCGGAATGAACCGATTCATGCGCATAATGCCGATTAAATGTTGATAGTACAATTGTAAGTCAGCAAAAAAAGTTGATGGCTTTACATCTAAATGAATAATTTCTTGATTCAATTCTTTCGCTAAATCGAGGAACAACTCGTATCGCTTTGTCACTTTGACAGACGGATGCGGAATGCCTTCGCGGCAAATGTATAACGGTTGAAAATCACCTGGATCGGTCGGATGAAGCACAACGACGAACGATGTGAGCGCTTTGCCATCTTTCATCGTATGGAAGGCGAACAAACCAGATAAGCGGTGACGGTTTGATTTCGCGATTTCGATGAGCTCATAAATATCAGAATATCCTTCTCCTAGTTCAATAAAACGTTGAATCATCTGTTCATTCCCTCACTTTATATGTATTCCATCATTACTTTATCACGTTCAACTTTTTTCGACAATTAGTGAAAACGGTGTATGACAACGGAATGAAATTTTGCTATTGTTATAATATAAACTGCTAATGAAGGAGCCATTGTATGTGGAGAATAGCTTTCATTTCAACGCTCCTTTTCTTTGGAGTTAGCGCAGGAGCTTTATATTATCAATGGGACGAATATCATACGGAAGCGACAAAACAATCGGTGCTCCAGCATGACGTTGAAGCAACGTTTACTGGAAAAACGATTGAAGTCGTTCATCATATACGCGGGGCTGTCACGAACACATACGAAGTAACTGTGCCAAAAGAAGTGAAAAATGTTTCGTGTGTAAAACAAAAACAATGCGTGAAACAAAAAAACGGAAAGACGATCGTCCATGTGCCAAATACACATACGATTTCTCTCACTTATCGTGTAACGGTTGCGCAAAAAGAGCCGCTGTTCATAAAAGAATGGCTCATTCGTTTTCATACGACACAACAGCAACAAATGAATATATCGCTCACCGATGTCGTTCATCCGAAAGGCATATGGGCGGCGGACGGAAAGCTCGTTGGCTACGTATATAAACCGTCTTTTTCGTTTTTTATGTGGGAGAAAGAAGGGGGACAAACCGTTCCCCTTTATTTTCAAACGAAGCCGTTGCGCACATCGTTTGATGAAAATGTTAGCATCTATACGACAAAGCCATTAAACGATGCTGAGCGATCATTTTGGAGGCAAAACGGTGTGCAGACGCTTGTCGTCACCTCATTTCGTCTTCAGTACATGACGCCGACGTTCGTCATTATATCGGATACGTCTTCTTTTTCCGACGTGCAGCGCGCTTACGTTCGCGTGCAGCTAGAGCAACGGTTTCCAAATAGCGCTGTCCCCGATTGGATATGGGATTTGCTCGTTTCGTATATGACGAAAACAGAACCGGTCACAAAACAGGCAAAACGTGCGTTGCAACAATTGAAACAAACGTTAACGAAAGAGGAACAACAAACGTTTTGGACGCTCGTTCAAACGAGCGATGGTCAATCGTTAACGATGAAAAAGTTAGATGAATGGCTAGGAAAGGCGTATGGGGGGAATACGACGTTTTTCCAAAATGAGGAGCCGTACATGACATTCACGGAACGAAAAATGCTCGTCGTCAATGAAGTAAAATTGCCGACAGCTCATGTGTTATTAAAAGATGGTCAGCAGCTGTTTCCGTTCGTTCCGATCATGCGCACGCTTGGCTATACTGTTCAACGTTCGGGAGAAGCGATATTTATTGAAAAAGATGGGGCACGTTGGCGCTTTTTTATCAACGGCACGAAGACGGTCGTTCAACAGTGGGACGGAACGTTATACATCGAGCGAACCGAATTTCCAAAATGGTTTTCCGTCTACATTAGTGAAACGAGCGAAGAAATACGTGTGATTGGTCAATAAGGCAAAAAAATGCCCTGTGGCATATGCCGCAGGGACCCTTCCATTCTTTTTCGGACGAGCCGAAAAAGAGAAGGAAAAAAGGGAGAGGAGAAACCGGAGGAAGAACTTATGGGGAACGTAAGTCTTCTCCGTGGTTGGCAACAACATCATCAACGATGTTGTTACTATGAGTATAACCATTGTTTTGCATTGTATACGTAATTATCATATTTTTTCCTTCTATCGTTCATCTTTTGGACGGTTATGTTATGATCATAAAAGCGAGGTGAAATATGATGCGAGTCATATCAGGGAAATGTAAGGGCAAACCGCTTCAAGCTGTGCCGGGGATGACGACGCGCCCGACGACAGATAAAGTAAAAGAAGCAATCTTTAATATGATCGGTCCGTATTTTTCAGGAGGGCTTGGGCTCGATTTATTCGGTGGAAGCGGTGGACTCGGTATTGAAGCGCTCAGTCGCGGTTTAGATCGCGTCATTTTCGTTGACCATGACGCGAAAGCCGTTCAAACGATAAAAAAGAACGTCACCGCTTGTCGCCTAACAGATCAAGCGGAAATTTATCGCAACGATGCCGAACGAGCATTAAAAGCAATCATAAAACGGGGCTTGACGTTTCATCTCATTTTTCTTGATCCACCTTATAAAAATAAGCAGCTTGAAGCGCTCATTGCGATCATCGATAGTCATCAACTGTTACAAAAAGACGGTTTTGTCGTCGCTGAGCACGGGGCGGAAGAACAACTCGCCAAACAAATTGGACGCTTAACGCAAGTAAAACATGAAACGTATGGCATCACCGCTGTATCGATTTACGCCTATGTCGATGAGGAAGGAGAATAAATATGGCAAGTATCGCAGTATGCCCAGGGAGTTTTGATCCTGTCACATACGGGCATTTAGATATTATTCGCCGCGGGGCAAAAGTGTTTGACAAAGTATATGTTGTCGTATTAAACAATTCATCGAAAAAACCGTTATTTTCCGCAGAAGAGCGGGTGCAACTGCTCAAGGAAGTGACGAAAGATTTACATAACGTCGTAGTCGACTCTTATCAAGGACTGCTTGTCGACTATGCGAAAAGTAAACAGGCGAGCGCGATTTTGCGCGGGTTGCGTGCCGTCTCCGATTTTGAATACGAAATGCAAATTACATCGATGAACCGCATCTTAAACGAACAAATCGAAACGTTTTTTATGATGACGAACAACCAATACTCTTTTTTAAGTTCAAGCATCGTAAAAGAAGTGGCGAAATATAACGGCAACATTTCCGAGCTCGTGCCAAAAGTTGTGGAAGAAGCGCTTCGGAAAAAGTTTTCTGATGCAAAAAACCACCTTTAAGCAGGTGGTTTTTCACGTCGAAAAGCGATGGCGACATATAACAAACATGCTGTTGCGGTAATCATAAAGCCGTATTGCTCGATCCAATGTATGTATAATACAGGCCAATCGATCGTCGCTTTCGGAAGCCATACCGGTAACGTTTCTGCCGATTCAAGCGGCTGAACGTATAGCGGCTTCCAAAGCATTGAAGCGAAAAAAGCAGCAAATAACCCGTGAAATATGCGGGCGATGAAAAACGGTTGAAAGCGAATATTTGCTTCCGCTAAAATGCTCGCTACTTGTGCTTGTACCGAAAAACCGCCAAAAGCGAGAATAAAGCTTGTAATAATCACTTTTTCCAACAACGTCGCATTTGTTGCTTCGCTCGCCATTTGGCTGCCGAGCGTAATTTCAAACACCCCTGCGATGAATGGAACACTTAATTCGCGCGGCAAATGAAAAATGGCTAGCACGTATTGCACAACATGGGCAAGTATGTCGGTCATATTTGTCACATAAAGCAATCGATTGAAAACGGAAAATAAAATAATAAACCCGCCGATCATAAAAAGCGTTTGAATGGAAGAGCGGACGGCATCCCCGAGCAGTTTTCCAATCGCTTGGTTATTTTTTAAGCGCGTTTCATGCATCGCGCGGAACGCTTGACGGAAAATGCTCTTTTTTTGTTTTTGGACAACATATTCTTCGTCTTTTCCGTGAAAGCGCATGATCAATCCGACGCAAATGTTGCCAAGATAATGAGATAAAGCAAGAACGATACCGATGTTCGGATTATGAAAAAAACCGACCGAAATCGCGCCAAAAATAAAGAGCGGATTAGACGAGTTTGTAAACGAAACGAGCCGTTCTGCTTCAATGGCGGAAAGTTGTTGTTGCTGTCTTAAGCGCGCGGTCAGCTTTGCGCCAGCAGGGTAGCCGGAAGCCATCCCCATCGCCCAAACGAACCCGCCGATGCCCGGCACTTTAAAAAGCGGACGCATGAATGGTTCAAGCAATACACCGAGAAAATGAACGACACCAAATCCAATTAAAATTTCTGATACAATAAAAAAAGGGAGAAGGGAAGGGAAGACGACATCCCACCACATATGCAATCCGCGCACTGCTGCTTCAAACGACTGTTGTGGATAGCGGAGCAATGCAATACATAAACAAATAATTATAGACGATAGCATCAACGTTTTCCATTTTTCTTTCATCGTTCGTTGGCCTCCTCATTCGCCGATCGTGCTCGTTTTAATATACGAGTATATGTGGACATTTTAGACCATAGTATTGAACAGGGAAGGGTGAACATGAATGAAAATCGGGTTAGCCTTAGGCTCCGGCGGGGCGCGCGGCTTTGCGCATGCGGGGGTTATTAAAGTGTTAGAAGAAGAAAATATCCCGATTCATATGATCGCAGGAAGCAGCATGGGCGCCCTCGTTGGAGCGTTATATGCATCGGGGATGTCAACGGAACGATTATATCGGTTAGCGACGGCGTTTCGACGCAACGATTATATTGATTGGACAGTGCCGAAAATGGGGTTAATTTCGGGGGCACACATTAAGCATTTCATCGCTGTCGTGACAAAACAAATGCGAATCGAACATACTCGTATTCCGTTAGCGATTGTCGCAACGGATTTACAAAAAGGAGAAAAAGTTGTGTTTCGCGAAGGAAAAATAGCCGATGCGGTGCGGGCAAGCATTTCGATTCCCGGCATTTTTGTACCGGAGCGATGGAACGGACGGTTGCTCGTCGATGGCGGGGTGATCGACCGCGTGCCAGCCACTGTCGTTCGGGAGATGGGCGCGGACGTTGTCATCGCTGTCGATGTCGCTTCCGTCAAAAAGAACGATACGATTTCATCGATTTTCGATGTCATTTTACAAAGTTTAGACATTATTCAAGCTGAACTTGCTTCTCACCGCATCGCCCAAGCGGATGTCGTCATTCGTCCGCAGCTAGAACGTTATAGTTCGTATGCATTTACCCATGCAAAAGAAATGATTCAAATCGGTGAAGAAGCGGCGCGGCAACAGCTTCCAGCTATCCGTCAACTGCTTGCAGAGAAGGGGTTTGAACAATGAAGAAAAAACGCTATATTGCAACGACAATCATGATCGCACTACTATTCGCTTTTGCTACGTTTTTCCACTTGCCGTATTACGTCACGATGCCCGGAACGGCTGAACCGTTGCGTCCGCTCGTTGAAGTCGAAGGCGGCTATAAAGAAAAAGGAAAATTTATGTTAACGACCGTTCGAATGGGGCAGGCAAACGTTTTTTCATTTGCGCTTGCGCACATCAGTAAATATAACGAACTATATCGGATAGATGAAGTGCGTCAAGAAGGGGAAAACGACGAAGAATATGCCCATCGGCAATTAAAAATGATGGAAAATTCAAAAGAAACGGCGATTGCTGTTGCATATAAAAAAGCAAATCGATCGTTTTCGTATCGAAATAAAGGGGTGTATGTGCTTTACGTCGTTGACGGCATGCCCGCAGCTAACGTCTTGAAAAGCGGTGATCAATTAGTGGCCATTGACGGACAACGAATTGAAGAAGCCGATGCGTTTATTCAATACGTAAGCGTAAAGAAAAAAGGGGATCGCGTTCGCGTCACATATAAGCGAGCGGGAAAAGAAAAAACGGCGACATTGATGCTCGCGCCGTTTCCGAAAGAAAAAAATCGCGTCGGTCTCGGTGTTTCGGTCATGACTGATCGCGATATTGTGACCGATCCACCTGTTCGCATTGAATCGGATAAAATTGGTGGACCGTCAGCTGGTTTGATGTTCGCGCTCGAAGTGTACAACCAACTCATTCCAGAAGATTTGACAAAAGGTTATCGCATTGCTGGGACAGGAACGATTAACATCGACGGAGAAGTCGGACCGATCGGCGGCATTTCTCAAAAGGTGATCGCAGCCCATAAGGCAGGCGCGGACATTTTTTTCGCTCCGAACGAACGCGGAGCGAAACGCTCAAACTATAAAGAAGCGGTGAAAACGGCAAAAGACATCGGAACGAAGATGAAAATTGTTCCTGTCGATACGTTCGATGATGCTGTTCAATTTTTACAAAAGTTATCGTAACGGAGGTGTGGCGTATTCATGTTGCAACGCTTCCGTTCGAAGCGGCTCAGGCAATATACACATATATGCTTGCGCCGCTTTTTTTTCGATATGATATACAGCATCATTTTGTATATGTTTTACGTTTGTGACGATCGGCAATGTTGTTTGTTTTTTCACTTTTCGCACATACGCTCTCCCTATTTCATTCATCGCTAGTAGTCGAATGTACGTTGCACGCTTATTTTTTAGCGCTTTTGCCATTTCTTTTTTCGTGACGTTCGTCAATATGTGCGTACATATGCGTTGCAACCGCGTCCACGTATATCGTTTCGTTTTGATCGCGGAAAGAAAATCGTGAAACGACGTGGCATGTGCCACCGCTTTTTTCAGCCGATGTTCAATTCCTTCTTCGACTTCAGCGATGTAACGAATGTCATCTGGCTCCATCGTCAATAAACGATATTTTAAAAGCGGAAAATATGTTTCCCAATCGTGCCATGTCGTGTATGTATGACGGTACGCTTGTAACGTGTCGTATGTCGTTTTAGGAACGTAGCGTGCGACATCGTCATGACCGGATTGTAAAAAACGGCGAATGCTTGTGGCGCTCGCAATGCTTTCATTCACAGGTAGCGTCTCATCGTGATAATGGGCTACCGTTCGTTGAATCGTCTCCGGTGTCATTTTGCTTTGTTGTTCGATAATTGCTTTGACGTAATGAAATCCTAAAATGTTGTTTGGTTGCGACATATCAAGTATATCGTGACCGATATCATTCAGCGCTAAAGCGCATGCTTTCGCATAGCTCATCCCTTGTTTCATATAATGTTTCACTTTTTCGTCATGTCGCTCTTTTTCATTTGTCAGCAATTGAGCGGTTTTGATAAACGCATCGATGTTTCCGTGTTCGCTCCCGAAACATACTTGTTCGCAAAAAAGCGCATCGAGAATCGAAATGGCACCATGAGCGAACGATTCGGCCGTTTGTACCGCAAACGGATAAGGAAGTTCAACGACGAGATCGACACCGCCTGCAAGCGCCATGCGAGCCCGTTCCCATTTTGGTACGATGGCTGGTTCTCCTCTTTGCGTAAACGAGCTGCTCATGACGGCAATGATGCAATCCGCCTTCGTTTTTTTTCGCGTTTGTTGCACATGATATAAATGCCCGTTATGAAACGGATTGTATTCTACCACGATGCCGACCGCTTTCATTTGTCGTCCACCTTTCTTTTTTGTTTAAAACGTGATACAGTGAGTATAAATCGATTATAATGGAAGTAGTGTAAAGAAAAAATATTGACAAAACGGGTGTTCAAACGTATAATTTTCTTTGTTGTCTTGAGGTGATTATCATTGAGATGGTCTATTCATCAACTTCATCAGTTGCAGCATAAAGGGCTGACGATTGACGAAATGGCCGATGTGTCCGACCTGAAACAAGTGGACGCTTCCATTCGCGACATTTCTCCTGTTCATATTTCTGGACGGGCAGATATAAGCGCGAAAAAATTTACGTTCCACTTAACGATCGAGGGAACGATGAAGCTTCCTTGTTCCCGTACGCTCGTGGACGTATCGTATCCATTCGCGATCGAAAGCACAGAAACGTTTTTTCTAAACGACTATGACGCAACAGATGAAGAGTCGCACATTGTTCAAGGAGAAGCGATCGACTTAATGCCGATCATTAAAGAACTTATTCTTCTTGAAATTCCGATGCAAGTGTTTAGCGAGCAGCCGGATCATCCCGATGCCGTTCCGCAATCAGGAAAAGATTGGGCGGTCATTTCGGAAGAAGAACATGAAAATAAAATCGATCCGCGCCTTGCGAAGCTAGCGAAGTTTTTCGAAAACAAACACGAATCTTAAGGGAAGATCCGGAACTACACCGGCCTCCATATTCGCCTAAATCTCTTTAAGGAGGTGGAAATGATGGCAGTACCTTTTAGAAGAACATCGAAAATGAAAAAGAGACTACGTCGTACGCACTTCAAATTGCGCGTACCTGGTATGGTAGAATGCCCAAACTGCGGTGAAATGAAACTTGCTCATCGCGTATGTAAAGTTTGTGGAACATACAAAGGAAAAGACGTTGTAAACAAATAAGAGAAGCGTAAGGGTCGTTCCCTTGCGCTTTTCTTTTTAAAAAGGAAAAAAGCATAAAAAAGCGAATAAACATGACGTACATACAATAAAGGGGAGAGGGAAGATGATTGAAAAACAACATGGGATCGTTTGGTTTACGATTTGTCGTCCGACAAGACGAAATGCGATTGATTATGCGGTCATGGATGAACTTGAACAGGCGCTTCAGCTCGTCGAATGCGATGATGAAGCGAAAGTGCTCGTCATTACTGGCGAAGGGGAAGAAGCGTTTTGCGCTGGTGGGGACTTACAAGTATTTCATCAGCTGACGACAAAAGATGAAGCGCATGCGATGCTATGGAAAATGGGGAACATTTTATATCGATTATTGACGTTACCGAAGCCAACGGTTGCGCTTATAAACGGTACAGCGATCGGCGGAGGGTGTGAATTGGCGACAGCGTGTGATTTTCGCTTCGCCCGTGCCGGTGCCCGCCTTGGATTTGTCCAAGCGAATTTAGCCATTACAACAGGCTGGGGCGGCGCAGCAATGTTATTTGAAAAAATGGCGTACGACAAAGCGCTCGATTTATTGTTACATGCGCAAACGATCACAGCCGAGGAGGCGGAACGCATCGGTTTCGTTCACCGCATTTTTCCTGACTCGTTGCGCGAACGATGCGAAAAACAATTAAGTTATTATACGAATAAACCGACTGCGGTATTGCGCGCCTATAAAGAAGCAGCGGTGGGACGTTGGAAAACAGAGGAGTTTCGCCAACGCTTTTTCGCTGAAATTGAACGATGTGCGTATTTATGGGAGAGCGAAGAGCACGATCGAGCGGTGCAATCATTTTTAGCAAAACGAAACAAATAATCTTCTATCTTCTCTATTAGCTGCATACGCATATAGTAAATGCAGCGAGGAGGGATAGAAATGATGCGTCAAGATGCGTGGACAGAAGAAGAAGATATGTTGCTTGCGGAAACGGTGTTAGCTTTTGTGAGAGAAGGTGGCACACAATTACGAGCGTTTGAAGAAGTAGGGAAAAAACTATCGCGAACGGCAGCGGCTTGCGGATTTCGTTGGAACGCATACGTGCGCAAGCGATATGAAGAGGAACTAGAGCTTGCCAAACAGCAGCGGAAAAAGAAAAAAGAGCCGCAAACGCCCGAGCGCGATATGACGTTACAAGATGTCATTTCTTTTTTACAAACGTTGCAACAGCGCGGAGAAGGGCAACAAGAAATTGAACGATTGCGAGAGCAAGTATGGACGCTCCAAAAAGAAAAAGAAGCGCTTGAAAAACAACTGCAAGCGGTGCAACAAGAATATCAAGCCGTCATGCACATTTTAGAGCGCGCCCGCCAATTGTCTGTGTAGTAGCTGATAGACGACAGCTACTTTTTTTTATACAATAAAACATAGTAAGAAAAGAGGAGGACGTGCGGTGCGCATTGGAATTGTAGGGGGCGGAGCAGTTGGGTTGTTGACCGCAGCTTATTTTTGTGGCGACCATGACGTCACGATTTATACACGTCGAAATGAGCAAGCAGAAAAGCTATGCACCCATGGGCTGACGGTTATATGCGGAAACGAACGGACGACGCATCGCGTACATGCCGAACCGTTTGTTCGTGAAATCGAAGAAGAGATGTTGTTTATCGCAGTGAAACAATACGATTTAGCAAACATATTGCAAACGCGCATACATATGCTCCAAGCAAACGCGATCATGTTTTTACAAAACGGCATGGGACATGTGTCGTATTTGCCGCATGTGCCGCATCATCATATTGCGCTCGCTGTCGTCGAACATGGTGCCTTAAAAATCGATGATACGACCGTTTCTCATACCGGTGTCGGTCAAACGAAGTGGAGCGTATGGCGTGGGGAAAAAGAAGCGTTTTCGTTTTTATCATCGACAAACAACCGCTTTCCGTTTCAATATGTGGACGATTGGGAAGCGATGTTGCTTGAAAAATTAATGGTAAACGTAGCAATTAATCCGCTCACCGCTTTATTGCGCGTCCCAAACGGCATGTTAGTGACACATGAGCCGTATCGACAAGCGATGAAGCAGTTGTTTCAAGAAGTGGCGTCCGTTTTTCAACTCGAACAACGAGAACGTATATGGAAACATATTGAAACGGTCTGTCGTCAAACAGCTGCCAATCGTTCATCGATGTTGCGTGACATCGAGTCAGGGCGAAAGACGGAATTAGATGCGATTTTACGTTATGTAATCGAGCGGGCGAACGAGCGAGGCGTCCCAGCGCCAATTAGCACATTTTTATATGCGCTTGTGAAAGGGAAACAATTAGAGGGGGAGAAGGAGAGATGAAAGATATACTCGCCTCTTTCATTGCGATCATGATTGTCATGCCGTTTTTTTCGTTTTTTTTTATATTTACGCTCGCAAAAACCGTGTTTAAGCGGAAAGGAAAGCGTGCGTTTCATCTCGCGGTGAACGGCTCGACCATTTTTTTTATTTTCGCTGTTCACGTCTTATTGCAAGCGATTTTTCAACGATCGTATATCGTTGAACTGCTTATTTTTTTTATCGTTACATTTATGATTGGGATCGTTTTATATTGGAAAAAAACAGGCGATGTATCGTTACAACGAACGTTTAAATTGTATTGGAAAATGCAATTTTTATTATTTACAACCGCTTATATTGGATTGTTCATATATGGGATTATTCATCGTGTCATGATCGCATTTTCATCATGAATGGGAAAGGAAGTTTACAATGGAAGTAATTGAGCTGTCGTTACCAGCAACAAACCGGTTAGCAACGGAATATATCGAGGGGAAGTTTCCTGTAAACGAGGCGTTTCACCCTTGTTCGTTTGAACAACGTTTGCGTGAATTGCAAAAACGAACGTATGCTCGTGAAGCGCTTGCGGATCATTTATTAACGTACCATCAAAAGTTTCAAGCAAGTCGTGAAACGATCGCAAACATTGAAAAACTACGTCAGCGAGAAAGCGTCGTTGTCATCGGTGGGCAACAAGCAGGGCTTTTAACGGGTCCGTTATATACGATATATAAAATCATTTCGATTATCGTATTAGCAAAGCAACAAGAGAAACAGCTTGGCGTTCCTGTCGTGCCGATATTTTGGATGGCTTCTGAAGACCATGATATTTCAGAAATAAATTATGTACATATCGCTGAACATGGAAAAGTAAAAAAATATGTATATCCGCCATTAGCGAAAGAAAAGCGAATGGCTGCTCATATTCATATCGATGCGGATGCGTTGAAGCATTGGATTGACGAGGTGTTAAAAACGTATGGCGAAACGGACGTGACAAACGAGTTGCGCGCATACATACATGAATGTATCGCGCAATCTGATACGGTGACGGACTTTTTTGCGGCAATCATTTTAACGTTGTTTGCGAAAGAAGGCATCGTCGTCGTTGATGCCGCTCATCCGCAGCTTCGGGCGATCGAGCGAGAATGGTTTATGACGCTTGCTTATGAACATAAAGCGATTACAAACGCCCTTCAAACCCAACAACGACACCTTGCACAACTAGGCTATGCACGAGCCATTGATGTCTCGCCATTGTGCGCTCATTTGTTTTACGATGACGGTCAACGTCGGCTATTATATTACGACGATGACAAGCAACATTTTTACACGAAAGATGGGGCATATCGTTTTACGCCAGATGAATTAAGACAACGAATTGAAAGCGAGCCGCAATCATTTAGCAACAACGTCGTCACACGACCGCTTATGCAAGAGTGGCTATTTCCGACGCTTGCCTTTATTGCTGGTCCGGGCGAAATCGCTTATTGGGCAGAGTTAAAACGCGTGTTTGAGCATTTTCATTGCCATATGCCGCCCATTGTACCGCGCCTTTCTTTCACGCTTGTTGAGCGCCATATTGCTACCGATTTAGCGGATGTGCGCATGACGGTAGAAGAGGCGTTAACAAAAGGGACGAAGGAGGCGCTAGACACATGGGTGCGCACAAATCAACCTGCCCCATTCGATGAAACGTTTGATGAAGCGAAAAAACAAATGGCGCACATTCATAAACAACTGCGTCAACTCGGCATGCAAATTGATCCTCACCTTGAGGGAGTGATGTTGAAAAATGCCGAACGAATCGAGACACAAATCGATTATCTTCAACAATTGATTACACGACGCATGTTGCAAAAACATGATGTGCACGTGCGCAAATATGAGCGCATTGAACTGTCGCTTCGCCCGAACAATATGCCACAAGAACGCGTCTGGAACATCATTTACTATATGAATCGCTATGGATTAGACTTTGTTTCCCGCCTTCTTCATGTCGATTATCGTTGGAACGGGATGCATAAAATTGTATATTTTTAACTATTTTCGTCGATAAAAAAATCCTGTCGCGTACAGGATTTTTTTTATGTACAATAGAATAGTTCGGAAGTAAGTAGTGAATTTAGTGAAATGATGGTACAATACAATTGTACTCATTTTCTTAACAGATTAAGAAAGAATAAAATTTCAGATTTAGGGAGCTGTCTAGCTCCAAGCGCCATCGGCTCGAGTCGCTCCGCCCCACACTGTGGCGGCGACAGCCTCCTCGGTGGGGCTTGTGCGCTCTTCGCCGATAGGCAGGCGCTTTGCGCTTTTCTTATAAAGCACGTGAAATCGAGGTAGGTGACATCGTTGTTTCATCATGTAACGGTATTATTAAAAGAAACGGTTGACGGATTAAATATTAAAAAAGATGGTACATATGTAGATTGTACGCTCGGTGGAGCTGGACATAGCGAATATTTATTATCGCAATTATCGCCAGAAGGAAGATTGTTCGCCTTCGATCAAGACGATGTGGCGATTCGTCATGCACAGCAAAAACTTGAACGATATAGCGGTCAGTTTACGATTATTAAAAGTAACTTTCGCTATATGAAACAACAGCTAGCCCTTTACGGTGTGCATGAAGTAGACGGCATTTTGTTTGATCTTGGCGTATCATCTCCGCAGTTAGATATGCCTGAGCGGGGGTTTAGTTATCAACATGAAGCGCCGCTCGATATGCGCATGGATCGCGAACAAACGTTAACGGCGTATGACGTCGTGAACACATGGCCGTATGAACAGCTTGTAAAAATTTTCTTTCAATATGGCGAAGAAAAATTTTCAAAAGCGATCGCCCGTAAAATTGAGCAAACGCGCAAGCAAAAGCCGATTGAAACGACGACGGAGCTCGCCGAAATCATTAAAGAAGCCATTCCAGCACCGGCGCGTCGAACAGGAGGACATCCGGCCAAACGGGTGTTTCAAGCGATTCGCATTGCGGTCAACGATGAGTTGCGCGCGTTTGAAGAAGCGATTGAACAAGCGATCGACTTATTAAAACCGGGCGGACGAATTAGCGTCATTACGTTCCATTCGCTTGAAGACCGCATTTGTAAGCTCGCGTTTAAACAAGCAAGTGAAACGCCGCACTTGCCGCCGGGATTGCCGATCATTCCTGATGAATACAAGCCGAAATTAAAAATCATTACAAAAAAACCGATCGTTCCGTCAGAAGAAGAATTGCAACATAATCATCGCGCACGATCTGCGAAGTTACGCATCGCTGAAAAACTGTAAAAAGGGGAGAACATAGTATGGCTGCTGTTCGTATTCAACAAAAAGTACAACAACGCGAACAACACGTCCAACGCGAGCCGAAGAAGAAGAAAAAGGCACAGCGGGGCATACGTTGGACATTTTGGGAGAAAATGGTGTTTGTTTCGTTTCTTGCATTTGCGTTATATAGTAGCGTCACGATCATCTCTAACCAGTTCACGATTTATCATATCAATAAAGAAGTGCAACAATTACAAGCAGACATTCAAGAGCAACAAAAACAAAACCGCGATTTATACGCACAAGTGCAAGAGTTAAGCACATATGAGCGCATTTTAGCGAAAGCGAAAGAACTTGGTTTAACATTAAACGAAAATAACGTAAAAGTTGTGCAGGACTGATGCCAAATGAGAAAGCATAAACATACACATAGAGGAGCAGCTATATGTTTCATTTTTTTTAGCTTGCTCTTTTTTACATTGTTTGGGCGTTTCGTTTATTTACAAGCAACAGGGGAAGCGGATGGAAGAGCGTTAGCTGTTGAGGCGCAAAAGCGTTATTTAAAAAAACAAGTGCTTGAAGCGAAGCGGGGAACGATTTTTGATCGGCACGGTGAAGTCATTGCAGAAGACATTCCTTCTTACACGGTCGCTGCCATCCTCGATCCGAACATGCCGCAACACGTGACTGATCCGGAAGAAACAGCTCGTAAACTCGCACCGCTATTAAAGATGGATGTAGCGGATGTAGAGCGTATTTTGAAAAAAAAGGCGCATCAAGTCGAGTTCGGCCCGAACGGTCGCGGCATTAGCCAAACGCTTAAGCAAAAAATTGAGGCGTTACAGCTTCCAGGCATTACGTTTGTACGCGATTCAAAACGATTTTATCCGAACGGTACGTTCGCATCATACGTCGTCGGTTATGCCCAAAAAGATGAGGAAAAGGAAGAAGTTGTCGGAAAAATGGGCATTGAAAAACAGTTCAATGAGCAGTTAAAAGAAAAAGATGGCGAGGTCTATTATAAAGGTGACCAACAAGGGTTTAAGCTACCTCATTCGGATGAAACCATCGTTCCACCGCAAAACGGAAAAGACGTATATTTGACGATTGATAAAAAAATCCAAACGTTTTTAGAAGATGCGATGAATGCGGTGGAAAAACAATATGCTCCGAAAAAAATAATCGCCATCGTGGCAGATGCGAAAACAGGGGCGATTTTAGCGATGAGCACTCGCCCGAGCTTTAATCCGAACAAACGAAATATTGAAAACTACTTGAACGATGCCATTGCATATCCGTACGAACCGGGATCGACAATGAAAATTTTTACTCTTGCCGCTGCGGTGAATGAAGGGGTATTTCACGCAAACGAGACGTATCAATCCGGTTCTTATCAAGTTGGAAACCATCGCATTCGCGACCATAATAAAGTCGGTTGGGGGAAAATTACGTTTCTTGAAGGGGTGCAACGTTCGTCAAACGTGGCATTCGCAAAAATCGTGCGCGAAAAACTAGGGGAAGATCGCTTTTTACAATATTTGCATCGCTTCCATTTTAACGAGCCGACAGGCATTGAATTGCCGGGCGAAAAGGCGGGAAACATTTTATATCGTTATCCGATCGAAAAAGTGACGACAGGTTTCGGGCAAGGAACATCCGTTACACCGATTCAACAAATTCAGGCGGCTACGGCGATCGCAAACGGCGGAAAAATGATGAAACCGTATGTTGTTGATCGCATCGTTGATCCAGACAGCGGGAAAACGGTCGCAAAACATGAACCGACCGTTGTCGATACACCGATTTCAAAAGAAACAGCGGAAAAAGTGTTAGACATTTTAGAAACGGTCGTTACATCTGAAAAAGGAACAGGGCGTCCGTACCAAATTGAAGGTTATCGCGTCGCAGGGAAAACAGGAACGGCGCAAATTCCAAATCCGAAAGGTGGATATTTAACAGGGCACCAAAACTATATTTTCTCATTTTTAGGCATGGCACCGCGCGAAAATCCGCGTTTAATTATGTATGTCGCTGTGCAACAGCCAAACATTTCATATACGGAAACGGGGGCGGCGCCCGTATCGATGATTTTTAATCCCGTCATGAAAAATAGTTTACAATATTTAAACATTCAACCGACTGTTGAGAAAAAGCGGGGGAAAAAAGACAAAAGCATCCCTCTTCCTTCGTATGTCGGTCAATCGGTTGAACAGGCGGCACAGTCGTTGAAAAAACAAGGGTTCAATGTCACGATCGTCGGCAAAGGAACAAAAGTGCGTGCGCAGTTTCCGAAAGAAGGGGAACACGTCGTTGCACCCGATCGCATTTTGTTGCAAACGGACGGACAAGCGATCATGCCAGATGTGACCGGCTGGTCGTTGCGCGATGTTATGAAGTTAGCTGATTTGTTGCAGTTAAAACCGAGCTTTATCGGAAGTGGATATGTGTTTAGACAAAATATCTCTCCGGGAGCGGTTGTAAAACAACACGACTATATCATTGTCGAGCTTGCAAAACCGCCACATATCGATGAAAAACAACAAGCAGACACCGAACAACAAGTAGACGGTCCGGTCGATTAGTTCTATATAGAGCGGTACAAGCATATAGTGGAACGAGCTGAAACATATAAGGAGGTTCTACTATATGCGCGCAGTGACCGTTCGCAAACGATTAACGGCCGTTTTGTTGATCGGATTTCTCATTTTTGCGATTATTGATATACGTCTCGGTTATGTGCAATTCGTTTTAGGAGATATGTTAACGGAACGAGCGAAAGATTTATGGAGCCGGAATATTCCGTTTGAGCCAGAGCGCGGAGAAATCGTCGATCGCAACGGGGTGCCTTTAGCGACAAACGTGAGCGCCCCTTCTGTGCTCGTCGTTCCAAGACAAATTGAAAACCCATCTGAAGTCGCGAATGAACTGGCACGCATATTAAATATGCCCGTCGAAAAAGCATATAAACATGTGACGAAAAAAACGTCTATTGAACGCATTCATCCAGAAGGGCGAAAAATTTCAAATGAGCAAGCAAAACAAATTCGCGATTTAGGGATGAAAGGGGTATATATCGCGGAAGACTCGAAACGTTACTATCCGTTTGGAAGCTATTTATCGCACGTGCTCGGATTTGCAGGCATTGACAACCAAGGATTAATGGGTTTAGAACTTTATTACGATAAACAGTTAAGCGGCAAACCGGGGTCGGTTCAATTTTATTCCGATGCGAAAGGAAAGCGCATGCCGGGAATGGCAGATGCATACACACCGCCTGTGGACGGTCTTGACTTAAAATTGACGATTGATACGCGCGTCCAAACGATTTTAGAACGGGAACTGACGATCGCCGAAGCGACATATCGCCCAGATGGCATTATTGCGATTGCGATGAACCCGAACAACGGAGAAATTTTAGGGATGGCAAGCCGTCCGACGTTTGATCCTGCCGACTTTCAACACGTTCCTCCTGAAATTTTTAACCGTAACTTGCCGATTTGGAGCACGTATGAACCGGGATCGACGTTTAAAATTATTACGCTTGCGGCGGCATTAGAAGAAAAAAAAGTCGATTTATTGAAAGAACATTTTTACGATCCAGGATATGTGAAAGTAGCTGGGGCGACGCTCCATTGTTGGAAGCGTGGCGGTCATGGCGACCAAACGTTTCTTGAAGTTGTGCAAAACTCGTGCAACCCCGGATTCGTTGAACTCGGTGAACGGCTTGGCAAAGAAAAACTATTTCAATATATTCGCGCGTTCGGTTTTGGTGAAAAAACAGGCATCGATTTGCAAGGAGAAGGAAAAGGCATTTTGTTTCCGCTCCATCGCGTCGGACCGGTCGAACAAGCGACGACTGCTTTCGGTCAAGGGGTAGCTGTTACACCGATTCAACAAGTCGCAGCGGTCGCAGCGGCGGTAAACGGTGGCATTTTATATCAACCGTACATCGCAAAAGAATGGCTCGATCCGGTCACGGGGGAAGTCGTACGCCGACAAACGCCGAAAGCAAAACGGAGAGTTATTTCCGAGGAAACGTCCAAGCAAATTCGCTATGCGCTTGAAAGCGTTGTGGCGCAAGGAACAGGTAAGGGGGCGTTTGTTGATGGATATCGCGTTGGCGGTAAAACAGGTACGGCACAAAAAGCGAAAGACGGTCAATATTTAAAAGATAACCATATCGTTTCCTTTATCGGATTTGCTCCGGCGGACGATCCACAAATTGTTGTATATGTCGCTGTCGATAATCCGAAAGGAACGGTGCAATTTGGGGGCGTCGTCGCTGCTCCGATTGTTGGAAATATTATGGAAGATAGTTTACGGGCGCTTGGTGTAAAACCACGTAAACAACAAATTGAAAAAGAAACGACGTGGCTCGATGTGCGCTATGTAGAAGTACCGAATTTAATCGGTTTAACAAAAAAAGATTTGCAACAACAGCTTTTTCACTTAAAATTAGATGGTAGTGGCGAAGGTGATACGGTCATTGAACAGGCGCCGAAGCCTGGAGTCAAAGTGAAAGAAGGAGCGACGATCCGGGTTTATTTTGGAACGAAACGGTAAAGCCTAGAGGAAGTATCCTCATGGCTTCTTTTTCTGTTTATATAAGAAAAAAAGAAAGGAACGATCGGCATGAAGTTACAAACGTTGCTTCAACATTTACATAACTTTACCCCACACGTAACAGAAAATCCAACGATTACATCGATTGAAATGGACTCAAGAGAAGTGAAACAAGGCTCGTTGTTTGTATGTATCAAAGGATTTACCGTAGACGGGCACGATTTTGCTGAACAAGCCGTAGCGCGCGGAGCGGTAGCGATCATTGCGGAACGACCGCTCACATTGCCTGTGCCGGTCATTTATGTGAACGATAGCCGCCGAGCATTAGCGGTGTTAGCTGATGCGTTTTACGGTCAGCCGACGCATCATCTTCATTTAATCGGCGTGACGGGAACGAACGGAAAAACGTCGACGACGCATTTCATTGAACGCATATGCCGTCATGCGGGAAAAAAAACGGGTCTCATTGGCACGATTAACATGAAAATAGGCGATGAAACGTATGATGTAAACAATACAACACCTGAATCGCTCGTCTTGCAAAAAATGTTTCGTAAAATGGTCGATGCCGATGTGGACGTCGCTGCGATGGAAGTCTCTTCACATGCGCTACATATGGGAAGGGTGCATGGTTGCGATTTTGATGTCGCTGTGTTTACGAATTTAACGCAAGATCATTTAGATTACCATCAAACGATGGACCATTATCGTTGGTCGAAAGGGTTATTGTTTGCGCAACTCGGCAACCGTTTTGACCATCAACGTCCAAAATTTGCGATATTGAATGCAGACGATGCGGCTTCTGAAGAATACAAAAAAAGTACAGCGGCTCACGTTGTTACGTACGGCATTTATCAAAAAAGCGACATCATGGCGAAAAATATTGAAATGACAACGAGCGGTACGACGTTTCAACTCGTCACACCGACCGAAACGGTACAAATAAAAACGAAACTGATCGGCATGTTTAACGTGTATAACATGTTAGCCGCTGTCGGTGCTTGTCTTGTCTCAAACATTCCGCTCGCGACGATTGTTGAAGCGATCGCTCATATGGAAGGCGTTCCGGGCCGCTTTGAAGTCGTTGATGCCGGTCAGCCGTTTACAGTTATCGTTGATTACGCCCATACGCCAGATAGTTTAGAAAATGTGTTGCAAACGATTCGACAGTTTGCGAAAAAGCGCGTATTTGTCGTCGTTGGCTGCGGTGGAGATCGCGATCGGACGAAGCGGCCATTGATGGCACAAATCGCTGTCCAATATAGCGATGTGCCGATTTTTACATCCGATAATCCGCGCTCAGAAGACCCGATGGCCATTTTAAATGATATGAAGCAAGGGGTAACAGAAGATGTCGTATGTATCGTCGATCGAAAAGAGGCGATTACATATGCGATTGAACAAGCTGAAGAAGGCGATGTCGTTTTAATTGCAGGAAAAGGGCATGAAACGTATCAAATTATTGGCAAAGACGTGTTATATTTCGATGATCGTGTCGTCGCACGCGAAGCTATTCAACGAAGAAAAGATAAATAGGAGATGAGGAAGGGGCAACGATCATGAACGAGAAGGTCATTTTGTTTACGGCAGGGCTTGCTTTTATTATTACGGTTGTATTATCGCCTATTTTCATTCCGTTTTTAAGGCGATTAAAATTTGGGCAAAGCATTCGTGAAGAAGGACCAAAATCACATCAAAAAAAATCAGGGACGCCAACGATGGGCGGATTAATGATTTTACTATCGCTTTCGATCACGACATTTGTCATGAGCGATCTATTTTTTGAACGGACAGCACAAACGTACTTATTGTTGTTTGTGACGATTAGCTACGGATTGCTCGGCTTTGTTGACGATTTCATTAAAGTCGTTATGAAGCGCAACCTTGGCTTAACGAGCAAACAAAAACTAGCAGGGCAACTACTCATTGCGCTCATCTTTTACTTTTTCTTTCAACACTATAGCATTTCAACGGTCGTTTCGATCCCAGGTACGAACGTTTCCATTGATTTAGGCGCTGCGTATATTTTACTCATTATTTTTATGCTCGTTGGCGGTTCGAATGCCGTCAATTTAACAGACGGCTTAGACGGCTTGCTTGCGGGAACAGCAGCGATCGCGTTTGGTGCATATGCTGTATTGGCGTGGAATCAAGGGCAGTACGATATCGCCATTTTTAGCGTCGCTGTCGTCGGGGCGGTGCTTGGATTTCTCGTATTTAACGCGCACCCTGCAAAAGTGTTTATGGGCGATACCGGCTCACTTGCGCTTGGTGGGGCGATCGTCACCGTTGCGATTTTAACGAAGCTTGAAATATTATTAGTTATTATCGGTGGCGTATTTGTCATCGAAACGTTATCTGTTATTATTCAAGTCATTTCGTTTAAAACGACAGGAAAACGCGTGTTTCGTATGAGCCCGCTTCATCATCATTACGAATTAATCGGCTGGTCTGAATGGCGCGTTGTTGTGACGTTTTGGGCGGTTGGCTTACTATTTGCCATCTTAGGAATTTATATTGAGGTGTGGGTATAATGTATAACGGAAAGAAAGTGTTTGTATTAGGTTTAGCAAAAAGCGGATGGGCAGCGGCAAAACGGCTTCGCGAGCTCGGCGCCGATGTCGTCGTCAACGATCGAAATGAACCGAGTGAACAACAAAGACGGGAGCTAGAAGCGCTTGGCATTCGCCTCGTATGCGGCGGGCATCCGCTTGAATTGCTTGATGAGCCGTTTGATTTCGTTGTAAAAAATCCAGGCATTCCGTACACGAACGAGCTTGTACAAAAAGCGCTTGACAAACATATCCCTGTCATTACCGAAGTGGAAATGGCTTATGAAACGTCAGAAGCACCGATTATCGGCATTACAGGTTCAAACGGAAAAACGACGACGACGACGCTCATTTTTCATATGTTGCAAGAAGCGAAACGGCGTCCGTTAATCGCTGGAAATATCGGAACGGTCGCGTGCGAAGTCGCAAAACAAGCGACAAAAGATGACGTCATCGTCATGGAATTATCTTCGTTCCAGCTTCTTGGGACGATTCGCTTTCGCCCGCACATCGCGGTGTTGTTAAACATTTTTGATGCGCATTTAGACTACCATGGGACGAAAGAAGCGTATGCGGAAGCGAAAGGAAACATTTTTAAAAACCAAACAGAAACCGACTACGCCGTCGTCAATGCCGACGATCCGATTGTGATGCAATTGGCGGAGAAAAGCCGTGCGCAAAAAGTGCCGTTTTCCGCTAAAACGCCATTATCATACGGGGCGACAGTAAAAGAAGGAGCCATTTATTTTCACGACGAGCGAATTATCGATATTCAAGATGTGGCGTTACGAGGGGCGCATAACATCGAAAATATATTAGCAGCTGTTGCGGCAACAAAACTAGCAGGTGCAGACAACGATTCGATTTGCCGCGTATTGACGACGTTTACAGGTGTACCACATCGATTGCAATTCGTTGCTGAAATCAACGGCCGAAAATTTTATAACGATTCGAAAGCGACAAACATATTAGCGACACAAAAAGCGTTAAGCGCTTTTCATGAGCCGGTCATTTTACTTGCGGGCGGCTTAGATCGCGGCAATGAATTTGATGAGCTATTGCCGTATTTAAACCATGTAAAAGCGGTCATTACGTTCGGACAGACAGCACCGAAAATTGAACGTGTTGCGCGCGAAGCAGGAATACAGCAAGTGAAACGTGTCGATAATGTGGAACAAGCAGCTTTTGCCGCATATGAATGGTCGTCACCGGGCGATGTGATTTTACTCTCCCCAGCTTGTGCAAGTTGGGATCAATATAAAACTTTCGAACAGCGTGGGGACATGTTTGTACATGCGGTGCATAAGCTTAAATAAGACGAATTTTAAGTAAATTGAGGTGTTCCGCATTGCATGGAAAAAAGTCTGCACCTGATTTTTTGTTAATGATCATCACGTTTTCGTTGTTGGCGATCGGGCTCATTATGGTGTATAGCGCAAGCGCCATTTGGGCGGACTACAAGTTTCATGATTCGTTTTTCTTTGCCAAGCGCCAGCTGTTGTTTGCAGGGGTTGGCATTGTGGCGATGTTTTTTTTCATGAACATCGACTATTGGACGTGGCGCACGTGGGCGAAAGTGTTGCTTATCGTTTGTTTCATTCTTCTCGTTCTCGTCTTAATTCCAGGCATCGGCATGGTGCGCAACGGTTCGCGAAGCTGGATTGGCGTTGGCGCGTTTTCCATTCAGCCATCTGAATTTATGAAAATGGCGATGATCGCATTTTTAGCGAAATATTTATCTGAAAATCAAAAAAAAATCGCGTCGTTTAAACAAGGGTTACTCCCATCATTGACGCTCGTTTTTCTCGCGTTTGGCATGATTATGTTGCAGCCCGATTTAGGAACAGGAACGGTGATGGTCGGCACGTGCGTCGTCATGATTTTTGTCGCTGGCGCGCGCATGAGTCATTTTGTCGTTCTCGGTTTGCTCGGATTGGCAGGGTTTGCCGGGCTCGTGTTATCTGCTCCGTATCGCATGAAGCGCATTACGTCGTTTTTAAACCCGTGGGAAGATCCGTTAGGAAGCGGTTTTCAAATCATTCAATCGCTTTATGCGATCGGACCGGGCGGGCTATTTGGGCTCGGGTTAGGACAAAGCCGACAAAAGTTTTTTTACTTACCTGAGCCGCAAACGGACTTTATTTTTGCCATTTTAGCGGAAGAACTCGGATTTATCGGCGGTTCGCTCGTTTTGCTTTTGTTTAGTTTATTGCTTTGGCGCGGCATTCGCATCGCTTTAGGAGCACCGGACTTGTACGGCAGTTTTTTAGCTGTCGGCATTATTGCGATGGTTGCGATTCAAGTGATGATTAATATCGGAGTAGTGACCGGATTAATGCCGGTGACAGGCATTACGTTGCCGTTTTTAAGCTATGGTGGATCGTCTTTGACGCTTATGCTCATGGCGATTGGCGTCTTGTTAAACATTAGCCGTTACGCGCGATATTAAAGGCTGACTTCATGGAAGTCAGCTTCTTCTGTTACTTTCGATGAGGGGGAAAAACAATGAAAATTGTAGTTAGTGGTGGCGGAACAGGCGGACATATTTATCCTGCTCTTTCATTCATTCATGAAGTAAAAAAACAACACCCAAACGTTGATGTATTATATATCGGGACGAAAAAAGGATTAGAAAGTACGATCGTTCCAAGAGAAAACATTCCGTTTTATGCGATTGACATTAGCGGATTCAAGCGTAGTTTATCTTTTGAAAACGTCAAAACAATCGCTCGCTTTATTAAAAGTGTGCGTACGTGTAAAAAACTGTTAAAACAATATAAGCCAGACGTTGTGCTCGGAACGGGGGGATATGTGTGCGGACCTGTCGTGTATGCGGCAGCTAAACTAGGTATCCCAACGATCATCCATGAACAAAATAGCATTCCGGGACTGACGAACAAATTTTTAAGCCGTTATGTTCATAAAGTGGCTATTTGCTTTGAAGAAACAAAACAATATTTTCCACATGAAAAAGTCGTGTTAACTGGAAACCCGCGCGCTTCAGAAGTCGTAGGAAAAGATGGGCGAGAGGCGAAACGATCGCTCGGGTTAGATGAGAAAAAAAAGACGGTGCTTATTGTTGGAGGCAGCCGTGGGGCGCGCCCGATAAACGAGGCGTTTTTACAAGTGCTACAACAAGTCGAACAAAAACCGTACCAATTTTTATATGTTACAGGTGACGTTCATTATGATAAAGTAATAAAGGCGGTGAACGATGTCGGCAATCCTTCAAACGTCATCATTCGTCCGTTTATTCATAATATGCCAGAAGTATTGGCCGGAGTCGATGTCATCGTCGCGCGTGCGGGCGCAACGACGCTAGCAGAAATTACAGCGCTCGGCATCCCGAGCATTTTAATCCCAAGCCCATATGTGACAAATAATCATCAAGAAAAAAATGCCCGAGCGCTTGAAAAAAAAGGAGCAGCGATCGTCCGTTTAGAAGGCGAATTGACGGGCGTGCGCTTGCTTGAGGATATCGATCGCATATTGCTAGACGAACAAACGTTGACAAAAATGAAAGAAGCGGCATTTCAATTAGGCATTCGCGATGCGGCACAACGTTTATATCGCGTCATGGTGGAGATGATTTCATAAGTTGCATACGATATAGGAAAGAGGTAGAGGAGGTAGGCCATTGGAAAAACTACGTGAAGAGCTGCTTGAAGCAAACGTTGGAACGGTGAAAGAGAACGAACGAATGGCAAATCATACAACGATGAAAATCGGCGGACCAGCTGACTTGTTTGTTGAGCCGAAAAATATAGATCGTTTAAAAAAGACGATGGAAATCGTGAAAAAATATAACGTCCGTTGGCGTGCGATCGGCCGCGGTTCGAACTTGCTCGTGCTAGACGAAGGCATTGAAGGCGTCGTCATTAAACTTGGCGAAGGATTAGACGACTTACAAATCAATGGGACAGAAGTGACGGTTGGCGGTGGCTATTCGCTTATTAAACTGGCGACAGTCATTAGTAAACAAGGATTGTCTGGACTTGAGTTTGCTGGCGGTATTCCGGGCTCGGTTGGCGGAGCGGTATATATGAATGCAGGTGCCCACGGTTCTGATATGTCGCGCATCGTCAAAAAAGCACAAATTTTATTTGAAGATGGGACGATCGAATGGTTGACGAATGAAGAAATGGAATTTTCGTATCGCACATCCGTTTTACAAACAAAGCGTAAAGGCATTTGTGTCGCAGCAACACTTGAAATGAAAAAAGGAAACCGCGACGAAATTGTCGCAGCGATGCAAAAAAATAAAGATTATCGCCGCGAAACTCAACCGTGGAACTATCCGTGCGCCGGAAGTATTTTCCGCAATCCGCTCCCTCACTACGCCGGACAGTTAATTGAAAAAGCAGGATTAAAAGGCTATACGATCGGTGGAGCGAAAATTTCAGAACAACATGCGAATTTTATTGTGAATGCGGGCGGAGCGACAGCAAAAGATGTGCTCGAGCTCATCGATTACGTGAAAAAAACTATTTACGATTTATACGGTGTTTCGTTACAAACAGAAGTTGAAATTGTTGGGCGGAAGTAATACATTTTCCCCATCCTAATTTTTTCTATATTATGCTATAATAAAGTTTGAGACAATGAACTAACGGTTGCTGACGTGCACCGTTAGTTTTCTTGTTATTTTGATTTGGTCCATCGACCGAGGTGGAGTGAATGGAAAAAGGAAAAGTTGTTGTTCTTGAAGAACGTGTACCGAAGTTGAAAGAGCAGCGAAGACAGCGCGCGAATCGCTTACTCATTGTATATATCGCTCTATTTTTTATGCTTTTGTTAGCTGTCATTTATGCCCAGTCGCCGCTTAGCAATGTCGCCGTCATTCACGTGGAAGGGAATCGGCATATCCCTTCTCAAGATGTCATTCAATTAAGCGGTGTGACGAAAAAAACAAGCTTTTGGAAAGTAAAAAAAGAGGACGTCGAACAGCGGATTCAACAACATCCAGAAGTAAAAGAAGTAAGCGTGAAAAAACGCATTCCGAATCGCATTGACATCGTGATCGTCGAACGAAAGCGCATCGCTTACATTTTGGACAAGCATTCGTTTCTGCCGATTTTAGAGAATGGAAAAGTGTTAACGGATGTCAAACGGGCGATTCCGAGCGATGCCCCCATCTTAATTGGATGGAAAGAAGGGGAGGCTATTCAAGATATGGCTGCCCAATTGGCCCATACGCCAAGTTCGATTTTAAACCTCATTTCAGAAATTCATTACACCCCAAGCCCATCTGACCGAAGACATATTACCGTCTATATGAATGATGGCATAGAAGTGAGTGCGACGATTGATCGTTTTGCGGAAAAAATCGTTCACTATCCTTCGATTGTCAGCCAGTTGCAACCGGGGATAAAAGGTGTTCTTCATCTAGAGATGAGCACATATTTCAAGCCGTACGAAGCGGATGAAGGGAATGAAAAAGATGAAAATGAACGGTAACCACGTCGTTTTATCGTTCGTTTGCTTAGTTTTAGGCTTTATGTTAGTTCTCTCCTACCAAATGGCAAAAAAAGAAACGGCTAACCGTCAACTAGAACGCCAATGGAATAAAGAGTACGAATATCGCGAGCAGTTAATTGAGCAACAAGAACAAAATCGCAAACTGCAAGCGGAACTATTTAACAAACAACAACGCGTGCGTGAAATTGAAAAAGAGCTAGCAAACGAAGAACAAGTGTATTTTAACCTCGTCGAAGATGCAGAACGATTGCGTATGTATCTCGGAAAAGTAAAGGTAAAAGGAAAAGGAGTAGAAGTGACGTTATCCGACGCGTCGTACATCCCTTCTGAAGCGAATGCGACAAACTATATTGTTCATGAGCAACACGTATTTCAAGTTGTAAACGAACTATGGATTGCAGGGGCATCGGCGGTGGCGATTAACGGGCAGCGACTATCGCATCGTTCGTACATCGTTTGTAACGGTCCGGTCATTGAAATTGATGGGACACAGCATCCCGCTCCGTTTGTCATTCAAGCGATCGGCGATCCGAACGTGCTCATTCCAGCGTTAACGATTGCCGGTGGCGTCAAAGATCAATTGACGAGCGATCATATTGTTGTGGATATTGTAGAAAAGTCACAAGTGACGATGGAACCGATTATGCAAAAATAAAAGGAGGGGCGCTGTTGACGCGAAAAACGATATGGCATTTTACGTTTGTTTCGCTTATTATCGGCTTTATGTTAGCGGTCCAATTTCAGACGAGCCAAGAGCCTGATGTGCGCGATACGCGTGACATATGGGAAATACGACGAGATTTACAAAAAGAACAAGAGTTACATAAACAGCTGTTAAATGAAATTCGAAAATATGAAGAGACGTTAGAAAAATATGAACAGCAACGTTCAGAAAATAAAGGGGCTATTTTGCGCCAAACGGTAGAGGAGTTGAAAAAAGAAGCGGGACTGACAGAAGTTGTCGGTGAAGGGGTCGTGCTTTATATTGAGCAAATGTATGACGAATCATACGTCGGTCCGGTTAGCGATACGATATCCGCAGATTTACTGCGCCGGCTAATTAACGAATTAAATATGTACGGAGCTGAACATATATCGATTGCCGATCAACGCCTTGTTAACACAACGGTCATTCGCGACATTAACGGTGTGACGAAAGTTGATTCGTATCCGCTTCGTTCCTTTCCAATTGAAATAAAAGTGATTACCCCTGATGCTGAAAAAATGTACAACCGACTAAAAGCATCAACTATTGCCGATGATTTTGCGCTTGAAAATTTGCTCCTTACCGTTTCAGAGCCGCAACAACGGGTCGTCATCTCTCCATACGATGGCACAGTGCGTGTGAAACGAATGGAAGCGGTCGAAGAGGCTAGGAGGTGAAAAGGATGTGGCTTCCATTGCTCGGTTTACTGCTCGGCATACTGCTCGGATTGTTGACGGATTGGCGCATTCCGAGCGAATATTCGAGCTACTTATCGATCGCTGTGCTGGCGGCGTTCGATACGCTCATTGGCGGCATTCGTGCCCATTTACAAAATATTTACGATGAGCACGTATTTGTATCTGGATTTTTTTTTAATATTATTTTAGCAACAAGTTTAGCTTTTCTCGGTGTTCATCTTGGTGTAGACTTGTATTTAGCAGCTGTATTTGCGTTCGGTGTGCGCCTGTTTCAAAACATCGCTGTCATCCGCCGAATTTTGCTGACGAAATGGTTAGAAAACCGCCAAAAAAATCGCTTATAAAAAAGGGAATGCTGTTCGAATGTGGAATATAGTGTTGATATACATAGCAACGTTCATTTTGTAAAGGAGGTGCCACCAGAATGAACAGCAACGATTTTTATGTTAGTCTTGACATCGGTACATCTAGTGTAAAAGTGATCATTGGCGAAATGATCAATGATCAGTTAAACATTATCGGTGTCGGCAATGTGAAATCGCAAGGGCTGAAAAAAGGCTCTATTATTGATATAGATGAAACAGTACAATCAATTAAACGAGCGGTTGAACAAGCAGAACGGATGGTTGGCGTAACGATTAAAGGCGCGATTGTCGGAGTGAACGGCAATCATATTCAACTTCAGCCGTGCAACGGGATTGTTGCTGTATCAAGCGAAAATAAAGAAATTACAAATGAAGATGTGACGCGCGTCATTGAAGCGGCACAAGTCGTTTCCATTCCCCCAGAGCGCGAAATTATCGATGTCATTCCGAAACAGTTTATCGTCGATGGGCTTGACGGAATTAACGATCCGCGCGGCATGCTAGGCGTTCGCTTAGAAATGGAAGGCACGATGATTACCGCATCAAAAACGGCTTTACATAACGTGCTTCGTTGCGTAGAACGAGCGGGATTACAAGTGCTTGACGTATGTCTTCAACCGCTGGCAGCAGCGTCGATTGCGCTATCGAAAGATGAGAAAAATTTAGGTGTTGCGCTCGTTGATATCGGTGGCGGTTCGACGACAGTTGCCGTATTTGAACAAGGATTTTTACAGGCGACGACCGTGCTTCCGATCGGTGGCGAACATATTACAAAAGACTTATCGATCGGCATGCGCACGTCGACAGAAGATGCAGAACGCATTAAACTAAAACATGGACATGCGTTTTACGATCTCGCTTCTGATGAAGAAGTATTCAGCGTTCCGATTATCGGCACCGATCAACATCAACAATTTACTCAATTAGAAATTGCCGATATGATTGAGGCACGGGTAGAAGAAATTTTACAAATGGTACAAGCAGAAATTCGGAGACGCGGATTTCGCGACTTGCCTGGCGGATATGTGCTGACTGGTGGCACAGCAAATATGCCGGGCGTATTAGAACTTGCGGAAGCGATATTTAACCATACCGTTCGCGTGGCGATGCCAGATTATATTGGCGTGCGCGATCCGCAATATACAAACGGTGTCGGTTTAATTCAATTCTCTTATAAAAATGCGAAGTTGCAAGGAAGAGACGTCCCTGTTCTTTCTTCCGGAGCGGCAAACGATTTCCAAGTGGAAAAAAAGGTGCATAAAGCGCCAGCGAAACCGAAACAAAAAGAAGAACATTTAGGACAGAAAGTAAAGAAATTTTTCGGATACTTTTTTGAATGACAATTTGAATGGCTAGGAGGATTATGTCATGTTGGAGTTTGACACGACTGTTGATCAGTTAGCGACAATTAAAGTAATCGGTGTCGGCGGCGGCGGAAACAACGCTGTCAACCGCATGATTGAACATGGAGTACAAGGTGTTGAATTTATTGCGGTCAATACAGATGCCCAAGCGTTAAACTTATCCAAAGCGCCAACGAAACTGCAAATTGGAGCGAAATTGACGCGCGGATTAGGTGCGGGGGCAAATCCAGAAGTAGGAAAAAAAGCGGCAGAAGAAAGTAAAGAACAAATTGAAGAAGCGCTCAAAGGGGCCGATATGGTATTCGTTACAGCCGGCATGGGCGGAGGAACAGGAACAGGGGCAGCTCCAGTCATCGCTCAAATTGCGCGCGATTTAGGTGCGCTCACAGTCGGCGTCGTTACGCGGCCGTTTACGTTCGAAGGAAGAAAACGTGCGATGCAGGCGGCAAGCGGTATAGCAGCGATGAAAGAAGCGGTCGATACGCTCATCGTCATTCCGAACGATCGTTTATTAGAAATTGTTGATAAAAATACGCCGATGTTAGAAGCGTTCCGTGAAGCAGACAACGTGCTTCGTCAAGGCGTACAAGGCATCTCCGACTTAATTGCTGTGCCGGGATTAATTAACTTAGACTTCGCTGATGTGAAAACAATTATGTCAAATAAAGGTTCCGCTCTGATGGGAATCGGTGTCGCAACAGGGGAAAATCGCGCGGCAGAAGCTGCGAAAAAGGCGATTTCAAGCCCGCTATTAGAAACGTCGATCGACGGTGCGCAAGGGGTGTTAATGAACATTACGGGCGGCACGAATTTAAGCTTGTACGAAGTGCAAGAAGCAGCCGACATCGTCGCATCCGCTGCCGACCAAGATGTCAATATGATTTTCGGTTCTGTCATTAACGAAAACTTAAAAGACGAAATTATCGTTACTGTCATTGCGACAGGATTTAACGAAGAAGTTAACCAAGCAAAAGCAACGCGACAAGCCGTTGTCAAACCAACAGTTGGCGTCAAGCGCGAGAAAAAAGAAGAGCCAGTTGTCGACTATCCGCCAACGCGCGGTCAACAAGTAGAAGATCCGCTCGACATCCCGGCCTTTTTGCGCAACCGCAATCGTCGCCGTTAAAAAAACGCTCACGACTCGTGGGCGTTTTTTTTGTTCATCATTTGACAAAATCTCTAAAGAAATGACGTCATCGTTTGACACACTTTTCTATTGGAAGTGCTATATACTAGTTTCAAGATGTTTCAAGATAAGGAGGGGATGCCGCTGATTTATGCCGATGTCGTATGGTTATTAAATTTTTGTTTCGATGCGATGTTGCTATGGCTTGCAGCGATCATGCTGAAGCGTCGCGTGCGCTTATGGCGCCTTATGCTTTCTGCGTTGTTCGGTTCGCTGCTCGTCTTGCTCGTATTCACTCCTTTTGCTTATATGACGTCTCATTTCGTAACGAAACTCGTCATCTCTTTTGTCATCGTTTGGATTTGTTTCGGTTTCCATCGGTTTCGTTTTTTTATCGAAAATGTACTCGCTTTTTACTTTGCAACGTTTATGCTTGGCGGAGGGATGGTCGCCTTTCACTTTTTGCTAGAAAGTGAAATGACGCCTTATTCATCCGGATGGCTCACACATTCGACTTCTATTAGTTGGTTGTTTGTTATCATCATGTTTCCAATTTTATGGCTACTATCAAAAGTGCAAATGGGAACGATTCGCGAAAAAAAGTTGCGGTTTGAACATGTCATTCATGTGCGTGTGACATGTGTTGGACAAACGGTATCGTTAAAAGGATTAGTCGATAGCGGAAATCAATTGCGTGACCCGTTAACAAATACACCGGTCATGATCGTCGAATTGCAACCGTTCGCACACATCTTCCCTCCAGCTGTTTTACAAATGATTCAAAAACGGACGTACACAGATGACATCCCGAGCGAATGGGTGAGCCGAATACGTTTCGTCCCGTATCGTGCCGTTGGCGTCGAGCAACAGCTACTCGTAGCGATCAAGCCAGACGAAGTGCAATGGTCGGACGGAAAACAATGGACATCTGTCAAAAAAGCTCTCATTGGCTTTTCTCCGTCATCGCTGTCAGCGGACGGTGAGTACAACTGCATCGTTCATCCGCATATCGTGATGTCGCAAGCTTCGTAATTATTATGATTATACGGCCGATCGTGCTGAAATAGAAGGAGGTTTTTTATGAAGTTATTCAAATTACGTCTCACATATGTATGGTACAAACTATTAAAAAAATTAGGGCTGAAAGCGGACGAAATTTATTACATCGGTGGAAGTGAAGCGTTGCCGCCGCCGCTTACAAAAGAGGAAGAAGAAATGTTGCTTCAAAAACTTCCTTCTGGAGATGAAACCGCGCGCTCGCTACTTATTGAACGAAACCTTCGTCTCGTCGTTTACATTGCACGAAAGTTTGAAAATACCGGCATTAACATTGAAGATTTAATTAGCATCGGTACGATCGGATTAATTAAAGCGGTCAATACGTTTAATCCGGAGAAAAAAATTAAACTCGCTACATATGCGTCGCGCTGTATTGAAAATGAAATTTTAATGTATTTACGGCGCAACAATAAAGTGCGCTCCGAAGTGTCATTTGACGAACCGTTAAACATTGACTGGGACGGCAACGAATTGTTGTTGTCGGACGTGTTAGGGACAGAAGATGACGTCATTACGAAAGATTTAGAAGCAAATATTGATCGCAATTTACTATTTCGCGCACTCGATCAATTAAGCGACAGAGAAAAACAAATTATGGAACTTCGCTTCGGTTTAACTGGAGGAGAAGAAAAAACGCAAAAAGATGTCGCGGACTTATTAGGCATTTCCCAGTCATACATTTCCCGTTTAGAAAAGCGAATTATTAAACGATTGCGAAAAGAGTTTAACAAAATGATGTAATGCATATTTTTCCCTTCGAAGGAGATACTGAAAGCTGACAGCATCTCCTGCAAGGAGGGAAAGACATGGCAAGAAACAAAGTTGAAATTTGCGGCGTTGATACATCGAAACTTCCCGTACTGAAAAATGAAGAAATGCGTGAATTATTCCGGCAAATGCAAGCCGGTGACATATCGGCACGCGAAAAATTAATTAATGGGAATTTGCGGCTCGTATTAAGCGTCATTCAGCGATTTAACAATCGTGGTGAATATGTCGACGATTTGTTTCAAGTAGGCTGTATCGGACTTATGAAATCAATTGATAACTTTGATTTAAGCCAAAACGTGAAGTTTTCCACGTATGCCGTGCCGATGATTATCGGTGAAATTCGCCGATATTTACGCGACAATAATCCGATTCGCGTGTCCCGCTCACTGCGCGACATTGCGTATAAAGCGCTTCAAGTGCGCGAAAAAATCATGAGCGAAACAGCAAAAGAACCGACGGCAGAAGAAATTGCGAAAATACTAGACGTGCCTCATGAAGATGTTGTATTTGCGTTAGATGCGATTCAAGATCCTGTTTCGCTTTTTGAACCGATCTACAACGACGGCGGCGATCCGATTTATGTGATGGATCAGTTAAGCGACGAGAAAAATCGCGATACAAATTGGATTGAAGAAATTGCGTTGAAAGAAGGGCTTCGCCGTTTAAACGAGCGCGAAAAAATGATTATTCGCAAACGATTTTTTCAAGGAAAAACGCAAATGGAAGTGGCTGAAGAAATCGGCATTTCCCAAGCGCAAGTATCCCGTTTAGAAAAAGCCGCCATTAAACAAATGAATAAAAACATTCAATGGTAAACGACGCCTCCACCAAAAACGGTGGGGGCTTTTCTTATAAAGATAAGAAAGTATACAATTTCTGATTTAGGGAACTGTCTAGCTTCAAGCGCCATCGGCTCGAGTCGCTCCGCCCCACACTGCGGCGGCGACACATTGAGACACTTCTGTGATGTTACCCACGCAGAACCAAGCGATCGCTTGGTTCGAGCTCTCCTCGGTGGGGCTTGTGCGCTCTTCGCGGAGCCAAGGATGGCGACATTTCGCCGTTGCCCGCAGGATGCGGGCTGCCTTTAGGCGAAATTGGGGCGCTTTACGCTTTTCTTATGTCGTGACTACAACAACTCGCTCATGCATACATATAAGTACATAAAATGAAAAAGGAGCGGAGAAACATGGTGAAAATTTCTGAATTACAACAAAAAGATGTCGTCAATGTCGCAAACGGCAAGCGGCTTGGAAATATCGGAGACATCGATATTAACTTAACGACCGGTCAAATTGAAGCCATCATTATTATCGGTACGGGAAAAGTGCTCGGTTTATTTGGACGGGCGGATGAAATGGTCATTCCGTGGCGCGATATTGTGAAAGTGGGTGCTGACGTCATTCTCGTTCGATTAGATAGCGATGAATAATTCACGTTTTCGGCAAGCTGTGATAAAATAGGAAAAAAAGTGATAAAATTGTACAAAGGATGTCGAATCATGAATGATATATTTCGCCAAGCGAGCGAATCGTTGCTTTTATTTGATCAATGGGAACATGTCGTCGTCGCCTTTACAACAAAGCGAGGGGGAGTGAGCACCGGACCGTTTGCGACGTTAAACGTCGGCATGCACGTGCAAGATGATCCAACCGTCGTGTATCACAATCGACAAAAAGTAGCGGACGAACTGAACGTTTCGCTCGATCGCTGGGCATGTGCCGACCAAGTGCATGGCGTGCATATAGAAAAAGTGACAAAAGAGCATGCGGGAAAAGGCGTGCGCACGTACGACACCGCTTTGCCGCATACAGATGGGCTGTATACGAGCGAGCGAGACATCATGTTGGCGCTTTGTTTTGCGGATTGTGTTCCGCTTTACTTTTTTGCGCCAAGTAAAAAGCTAATTGGGGCAGCACACGCCGGCTGGAAAGGAACCGTTCACAACATCGCAGGAGAAATGGTGAAGCGATGGAACGAAGAAGGGGTAGATGCGCGCGATATTCACGTTGTCATCGGTCCGTCGATCGGCCGTTGTTGTTACGTCGTCGATGATCGCGTCATTGAATTCGTTCAAAAGGCGCTAGTCAACTCGCCTCAATCTCTTTATAATGAAACAAGTAAGGGACAATATGCGCTCGATTTAAAAGAAATGAATAAACAGCTCCTGCAACAAGCAGGTGTTCCGAGCGAGCATATCGCGGTTTCATCGTATTGCACAAGCTGTGAGCAGTCATTATTTTTCTCTCACCGTCGCGACGGCGGAAAAACAGGAAGAATGATGGCGCTTATTGGCTGGAGGTGATCATATGACGGTTAAACAACGTTTACAAACGATTCAACAACATATTGCGGAAGCGTGTGAAAAAACAGGACGAAACGCATCAGACGTTCAAATTGTGGCAGTAACAAAATACGTAAGCGTCGCACGGGCAAAAGAGGCGATCGAAGCGGGCATCGTTCATTTAGGGGAAAGCCGTGCCGACGGTTTTTTACACAAATACGAAGCGATCGGAAAAGAAGCAACGTGGCATTTCATCGGCACATTGCAATCGAGAAAAGTGAAACAAATCATTGATGACGTCGATTACATTCATTCGCTTGACCGTCTGTCGTTAGCGGAAGAAATCGACAAGCGAGCGAATCGGACGATCAAATGTTTCGTGCAAGTGAATGTGTCAGGCGAACAGTCAAAACACGGATTAGCGCCAGAAGACGTATTGCCGTTTATTGAAACATTATCTGCTTTTTCACGTATTCAAGTTGTCGGGTTGATGACGATGGCGCCGTATACGGATGATGAAGCGACAATTCGCCGTTGTTTTCGGACGCTACGTGAGCTGAAAGAACGCGTGCAAGAAAAACAACTGCCGCACGCCCCTTGTACACAATTGTCAATGGGGATGTCGAACGATTATGTCATTGCGGTAGAAGAAGGAGCAACGTTTCTTCGACTCGGTACATGTCTTGTTGGTGAAGAGGAGGTGGAGTAAAATGGGATTTGTGAAAAAAATTCGCGACTTTTTTGATTTAGATGAAGAAAAATGGGAAGAAGATGAATATGAACAAGAAGAAGTCGCCCAGCAACCGAAAGTAGAACAAAAGCAAAACGTCGTCAGTTTACAAAGCGTGCAAAAATCGTCCAAGCTCGTTTTATTTGAACCGCGCGCTTATGCCGAAGTACAAGAAATTGCCGACCATTTAAAAAATCGGCGTGCCGTTGTTGTCAACGTTCATCGTGTCGATCGTGACCAAGCGCGGCGCATCGTTGACTTTTTAAGCGGAACGGTATATGCGATTGGCGGAGACATTCAACAAGTCGGATCTACGATTTTTTTATGCACGCCAGATAATGTCGATGTAAGTGGCTCGATTTCCGTTGTTTCTGACGATGAACCGACGATAAAGAGGTGGTAAATTTGTATCAAATTGCAAACTTTTTAGCAACAATCATTGAAGTATATTCGTATGCGATTATCATTTACATTTTAATGTCTTGGTTTCCGAATGCGCGCGAAACGAAAGTGGGACAGTTTTTCGCTAATATTTGCGAGCCGTATTTAGAGCCGTTTCGCCGCTTCATTCCGCCGATTGGGATGATCGACATTTCTCCGATCGTCGCCTTGCTCGTTTTACGCTTTGCGACGGCAGGTGTTTACGGATTAGTCGATATGATAAGTAGAGGGTTGTAATGGACATTTATCAACATTTTCGAAAGGAAGAGCATCATTTTATTGATCTCGTTTGCGAATGGAAGCGGCTCGTGACGGAACAATATGCTCCGAAACTCACAGATTTTTTAACTCCGCGTGAACAACAAATTGTCCGCTCGATTGTCGGCAATCACGATGAAGTGCACGTTGCTTTTTTTGGCGGTTCATCGTCGGTAGAGCGAAAGCGTGCACTACTATACCCGCCGTACTTGCAACCGAATGAAGAAGATTTTCAATTATCGTTGTTTTCCGTTCGCTACCCGAAAAAGTTTGTGACGCTCGGGCATCGCGATGTGCTCGGTGCTCTGTTGTCGCTCGGTGTAAAGCGTGAAAAGTTTGGGGATATCGTCATCGTTGAAGATGTCATTCAGTTTGTCGTCGCCAAAGAAATTGCTCCATTTATAAAAATGAACGTCACTTCGATCGGAAAAGCAAAAGTATCGTTAGAAGAACAACCGCTCTCCAAACTTCTTGATGTGAAAGAAGAATGGGAGGAAGAGACGTTGACCGTTTCTTCTTTGCGGCTGGACGCCATTTTAGCGCAATGTTTCCGCATATCGCGCCAAAAAGCACAAGCGCTTATTGAACAAAGCTTCGCGAAAGTCAATTGGAAAACGGTTGACCAAGCCCATATGGAATGCCGAGAAGGCGATTTATTGTCGCTGCGCGGGCACGGCCGTTGCCGACTACAAGCGATTGCTGGTCAAACAAAAAAAGAAAAATGGCGCATCGTTGTCGAAAAAGCAAAATAAAAGCAGGATTTTCGCAAAACATGTCGAATGACACATACGTACATAAGATGGAGGTGGGCCACATGCCGTTAACGCCGTTAGATATTCATAATAAAGAATTTAGCCGAGGCTTTCGCGGATATGATGAAGATGAAGTAAACGAGTTTTTAGATCAAGTCATTAAAGACTACGAAATGATTTTGCGTGAAAAAAAACAGCTTGAAGAAAAAGTACGAGAGCTGACAGAAAGGCTCAACTATTTTACAAATATTGAAGAAACGTTAAATAAATCGATTTTAATCGCGCAAGAAACGGCGGAAGAAGTGAAGCGAAACGCCCAAAAAGAAGCGAAGCTCATCATTAAAGAAGCGGAGAAAAACGCGGATCGCATCATTAGCGAAGCGCTTGCAAAAACGCGGAAAATTGCGATGGAAGTCGAAGAATTAAAGCGTCAAGCGAAAGTGTTCCGCAATCGTTTTAAAATGTTAATTGAAGCACAGCTTGATATGCTAAACAACGGTGACTGGGATCATTTATTAGATTATAAGCTCGATGATGAAGAAATACAAGAAATAGCAGAGTCTTGACGAGCGGCGTTGTTATTGCCTATAATATCGATTACAGTTATACAAGAAAAAACGATGAAGGGGACAGTAGTTCTTTCAACAGCTTATTCCAGCGAGTCGAGGGCGGTGGAAGCTCGGCATAAGCGAAGGAATGAAAATCACCCCGGAGTTCCGTGCCGAATGAGTAGTAGGACACGGCGCGTCATTCCCGTTACGAATGTCGAGTGGACTATGGAAACATAGTCAATAAGGGTGGTACCGCGAGACCTTCTCGTCCCTTTTGGGCATGAGAAGGTTTTTTTATTTACATAAAAGGAGGTTTTCACATCATGGATTACAAAGATACGTTACTGATGCCAAAGACTGATTTCCCGATGCGTGGCAATCTTCCGCAACGCGAACCGCAAATACAAGCAAAATGGGAAGAGATGGACATTTACCGTAAAGTGCAAGAGCGCACGAAAGATCGTCCGTTGTTTGTGCTACATGACGGACCGCCGTATGCAAACGGTGACATTCATATGGGTCATGCGCTCAATAAAATTTTAAAAGATTTCATCGTTCGCTATAAATCGATGAGCGGCTATTGTGCACCGTACGTGCCGGGGTGGGATACGCACGGATTGCCAATTGAAACAGCGCTTACGAAAAATAAAGGCATCAATCGAAAAGAAATGAGCGTTGCTGAATTTCGAAAATTATGTGAGCAATATGCATATGAGCAAATTGACCGTCAGCGCGAGCAATTTAAACGACTTGGCGTGCGCGGCGACTGGGACAATCCTTACATTACGTTAACGCCAGAATACGAGGCACAACAAATTAAAGTGTTTGGCGAGATGGCGAAAAAAGGGTTAATTTACAAAGGGTTAAAGCCAGTATATTGGTCTCCATCAAGCGAATCCGCGCTTGCGGAAGCAGAAATTGAGTATAAAGATAAACGGTCGCCGTCTATTTACGTTGCTTTTCCTGTGAAAGACGGAAAAGGTGTGCTTGATGGCGATGAACATATCGTCATTTGGACGACGACGCCATGGACGATTCCTGCGAACTTAGGCATCGCTGTTCATCCAGAGCTGCAATATAGCGTCGTTGAAGCAGACGGTCGTAAATATGTCGTCGCATCCGAGTTGCTTTCATCGGTGCAAAAAGAAATTGGTTGGGAACATGTGACAGTATTAAAAACAGTCAAAGGAAGCGAGCTTGAGTACGTCGTGGCGAAACATCCGTTTTACGACCGCGATTCGCTCGTCATTTGTGGTGAACACGTCACAACGGACGCTGGAACAGGTTGCGTCCATACGGCCCCAGGACACGGGGAAGACGACTTTATCGTCGGGCAAAAATACGGCTTAGGTGTGCTTTGTCCAGTTGACGAGCGCGGCTATATGACAGAAGAAGCTCCAGGATTTGCCGGCATGTTTTACGATGAGGCGAACAAAGCGATTACGGAAAAACTACAAGAAGTAGGCGCCCTGTTAAAACTATCGTTTATTACACACTCGTATCCGCACGATTGGCGGACGAAGCAACCGACCATTTTCCGTGCGACGGCGCAATGGTTTGCATCCATCGATAAAATTCGCGAGCAACTGTTGCAAGCGGTTGAAGAAACGAAATGGGTGCCAGCATGGGGTGAAATTCGCATCCACAACATGATTCGCGATCGCGGTGACTGGTGCATTTCGCGCCAACGCGCATGGGGTGTGCCGATCCCTGTCTTTTATGCGGAAAATGGCGAACCAATTATTACAGACGAAACGATTGAACATGTATCGAACTTATTCCGCCAATACGGTTCTAACGTTTGGTTTGAACGTGAAGCAAAAGATTTACTTCCAGAAGGGTTTACGCATCCAGGTAGCCCGAACGGACGCTTTACGAAAGAAACGGACATTATGGACGTATGGTTTGACTCCGGTTCTTCTCATCAAGCAGTGTTGGAAGAACGCGCAGATTTACAACGCCCAGCTGACCTTTATTTAGAAGGTTCCGACCAATATCGCGGTTGGTTTAACTCATCGCTTTCCACAGCGGTGGCGGTGACAGGAAAAGCGCCGTATAAAGGCGTTTTAAGCCACGGATTCGTATTAGATGGCGAAGGGCGGAAAATGAGCAAATCGCTCGGCAACGTCGTCGTGCCGGCAAAAGTGATGGAACAGCTCGGTGCGGACATTTTGCGCCTTTGGGTTGCTTCTGTCGATTATCAAGCAGACGTGCGTATTTCTGATAACATTTTAAAACAAGTTGCCGAAGTGTATCGAAAAATTCGCAATACATTCCGCTTTATGCTCGGTAACTTATTCGATTTCAACCCGGCAGAGCGCGTGGCGATAAATGAATTGCGCGAAGTCGATCGCTATATGCTCATTAAACTGAATCGTTTAATTGAAAAAGTAAAACAAGCGTACGAAACGTATGAGTTTGCGACCATTTACCATGAAGTGAACAACTTCTGTACCGTTGATTTAAGCGCGTTTTACTTCGATTTCTCGAAAGACGTGTTGTACATTGAAGCGGCAAATAGCCATGAGCGTCGCTCGATTCAAACGGTGTTGTACGAAACGCTTGTGGCGTTAACGAAACTTGTTGCGCCAATTTTACCGCATACGGCAGATGAAGTATGGTCATACATTCCGCACGTGAAAGAAGAAAGTGTGCAGCTTGTCGATATGCCAGAAGCGGTGCATATGGATGATGAAGATCGCATCGTTAAAAAATGGGATGCGTTTATGGAGTTGCGCGACGAAGTGTTAAAAGCGTTAGAAGTGGCGCGCAATGAAAAACTCATCGGTAAGTCGCTCACTGCGCACGTCATTTTATATCCAACAGACGAAACGAAAGCGCTCATCGATTCGATTGAAGAAGATATGAAACAGCTATTAATCGTCTCCGCGTTTTCGATCGGTGGAACGTTTGCGGACGCACCGAGCGAGGCGCAAACATTTACAAAAACAGCAATCGTCGTCAAACAAGCAGAAGGAAAAACGTGCGCGCGTTGCTGGGTCGTGACACCGACGGTCGGCGAAGATGCCAACCACCCAGAGCTATGTCCACGTTGTGCGGCAATTGTCAAGCAATAACCGACATCCCCCCTCTCTTTTAAGGGGGGATTGTTTATGATAAAATGAAAAAGAATTTTGCTTTGGAGGGGTATGATGCTATATTATTTGCTTGCTTTTGTCGTCATTGTCATCGATCAATGGACGAAATGGCTCGTCGTTCGCTATATGGAATTAGGGGAAAGCATTCCGATCATCGAAAACGTGTTATATATGACGTCTCATCGCAATCGCGGGGCGGCATGGGGCATGTTGCAAGGACAATTTTGGTTATTTTACTTGATTACGATTGTCGTCGTCATTGGGATTATCGTATATATTCAGCGTTTGCAGCCGACGGAGCGGCTATTTGGCGTTGCTCTTGGGCTTATGCTTGGCGGAGCGATCGGTAACTTTATTGATCGCGTGTTTCGAAAAGAAGTCGTCGATTTTGTACATACGTATATTTTCGATTACAGCTTTCCGATTTTTAACGTCGCCGATGCCGCATTAACGGTTGGCGTGGCGCTTTTGTTTATCCAAACATGGATGGAAGAAAAAAAACGAAAGGGAATGAGCGATGGAGCAAATTCAACTAACGATTGAAGAACAACATGACGGGGAACGCATTGATAAAATTATCGCTGGATTAAATGAACAATGGTCGCGTTCCCAAGTGCAACAATGGCTAAAAGAAGGACACGTGCTCGTCAACGGAAAAGCAGTAAAACCGAACTACAAATGCCATGTCGATGATGAAGTCGTCATTTCCATTCCAAATCCCGAGCCGTTAGATGTCGAGCCTGAGCCGATTCCGCTCGACATTTATTACGAAGATGCTGATGTATTAGTCGTCAATAAGCCGCGCGGCATGGTCGTTCATCCAGCGCCCGGTCATATGCGCGGAACGCTCGTCAATGCGTTGCTTGCTCATTGTCAAGATCTTTCAGGGATTAACGGCGTATTGCGCCCGGGCATCGTTCATCGCATCGATAAAGATACGTCCGGCTTATTAATGGTCGCTAAAAACGATCTCGCGCACGAATCGCTCGTCAATCAGCTTGTTAATAAAACGGTGACGCGGAAATATCATGCGATCGTTCATGGCGTCATCCCTCACGATTACGGAACGATTGATGCGCCCATTGGACGCGACCCGCGCGACCGACAAAGCATGGCCGTCGTTGAAAACGGGAAAGAAGCGGTGACGCATTTTCGCGTCCTCGAACGGTTTGAACATTATACGTACGTCGAATGTCAACTCGAAACAGGGCGAACGCATCAAATTCGCGTTCATATGAAATATATCGGCTATCCGCTTGCTGGAGATCCGAAATACGGTCCGCGCAAAACGTTGCCGATTGACGGACAAGCGCTTCATGCTGGCGTATTAGGGTTTCATCACCCACGCACAGGCGAATATTTGCAGTTTGAAGCGCCGCTTCCTCATGAATTTGAACGATTGCTCGATATGTTGCGAAATAATCGTTGACAAAACAAAAAAAGAAACGTACAATGAGTTCAAGTGAACAAGACCTTTAAATTCAGTCCCGTGAGGCTGAGAAGGTGTCGGATTTAGGTGACGTATGCCTACATGTACCCTCTCGCCAAGCGGTGAGAGGGTTTTTTGTATGGAGGTGAGACGATGCAAAAGGCAGTTGTCCTTGATGAACAAGCGATTCGGCGCGCGTTAACGCGCATTGCTCACGAAATTATTGAGCGCAATAAAGGCATTGATGGCTGCGTGCTTGTCGGCATTAAAACGCGCGGCATTTACTTAGCGAAACGATTAGCCGAACGCATTGAACAAATTGAAGGAACATCGATTCCGGTCGGTGAGTTAGATATTACATTATACCGGGACGATTTAACGGTCAAAACAGAAGACCGTGAACCGCTTGTGAAAGGAACGGACGTCCCGTTTTCCGTTACAAATCAAAAAGTCATTTTAGTCGATGATGTGTTATTTACAGGACGAACGGTGCGCGCAGCGATGGATGCCGTCATGGATCTCGGTCGCCCGGCGCAAATTCAACTAGCCGTTCTCGTTGACCGCGGTCATCGCGAGCTACCGATTCGCGCCGATTTCGTCGGCAAAAACATTCCGACATCGAGCGCCGAAATGATCGTCGTCGAATTAAAAGAAGTCGATGACATCGATCAAGTGAGCATACATGAATAAAGCACCCTTTTTAAAGGCAGTCCAGCGAGGCTGACAAAGGGGATTCGTTTCCTATACCCTCTTTGTGCCTTCGTACGGACAAAGAGGGTTTTTTATTAAAATAGAAAGGGAGAGAGAAAATGAACAAACCGGTTTTAGATGTGAAAGATGTCCCTTCTTTTGGACAGCTCATGACACTTAGCTTACAACATTTATTTGCGATGTTTGGCGCCACGATTTTAGTGCCATACTTAGTCGGATTAAGTCCAGCGATGGCGCTTATTTCAAGCGGACTTGGCACAATCGCCTTTTTAATCGTTACAAAATGGCAAGTGCCTGCTTACCTCGGTTCATCGTTTGCGTTCATTACGCCAATTATTGCGGCGAAAGCAACAGGCGGACCGGGAGCAGCGATGATCGGAAGCTTTTTAGCAGGGCTTGTATACGGCATCGTCGCTTTAGCGATTAAAAAAGCAGGTTATCGTTGGATTATGAATTTACTTCCGCCGATCGTCGTCGGCCCGGTCATTATCGTCATCGGATTAGGATTAGCAAACGTCGCTGTCAGCATGGCGATGAACGGTCCAGATGGAAAATATAGTTTAACGCACTTTTCTGTTGCAGTTGTTACGCTTGCCGCAACAATTATGTTTTCGATTTTATCAAGAGGAATGTTTAGCCTCGTCCCTGTACTCATGGGAATTATCGTCGGTTACGTGTACGCGTTAGCCATTGGCGTTGTAGATTTATCCGGCGTTGCGAAAGCAAAATGGATTGAAATGCCAGATTTCTTATTGCCGTTCGTTCATTACGATGTGCGCGTGACGCTCGATATTGTGCTTTTGATGGTCCCTGTCGCCATCGTCACGTTATCTGAACATATCGGTCACCAGCTTGTGTTAAGTAAAGTGGTCGGCCGCGACTACATTAAAGAACCGGGGTTACACCGCTCGATTCTCGGTGACGGATTAGCGACGATGATTTCAGCTCTCATCGGCGGTCCACCGAAGACGACATACGGAGAAAACATCGGTGTATTAGCGATTACGCGTGTATATAGCGTATATGTGTTAGCTGGCGCAGCTGTGCTCGCCATCGCCTTCGGATTTTTAGGAAAAGTGACGGCGCTCATTAGCTCGATTCCGACACCAGTCATGGGCGGCGTGTCGATCTTATTGTTCGGCATTATCGCCTCTTCTGGGTTGCGCATGCTTGTCGACAGCAACATCGACTTTGGCGACAAGCGAAACTTAGTGATTTCATCAGTCATTCTCGTCATTGGAATTGGCGATGCGGTCGTGAAAGTATCGGAACAATTTGAAGTGCACGGCATGGCGCTTGCAGCGATAACAGGCATCGTCTTAAACCTCATCTTGCCAGGCCGTCCGAAAGTTAGCGATAGTGTATTTGAACAAACACATGATGTTGCATAACACACCTTTTAAAAGAAGTCCAGCGAGGCTTACAAAGGTGTGAACGAGGAAATCCGTTTACTAAAACGGTCTCTTTCCTCATGCTTTCAAACACCTTGCCTCGCTTGGCAAGGTGTTTTTTACTAAAAAGGAGGAATATTTCATGAATCATTTACTAACGTTAGCAGAGTTATCGGTTGATGATGTGCTTGCCATTTTGCATGAAGCGGAACGATTTGCGAACGGGGAAACGTGGAAAGTGAATAAACAAACGTTCGTCGCCAACTTATTTTTTGAGCCGAGCACGCGAACGCGTTGCAGCTTTGAAATGGCGGAACGAAAACTTGGACTTGAAGTCATTCCGTTTGATGCAGAGATGTCGAGCGTCCAAAAAGGAGAAACGTTGTATGATACGATTCGGACGTTGCAAGCAATCGGCGTAGAAGCCGTTGTCATTCGCCACCCATCCGATCATTACTTTGAACCGCTCCGTCATGCGATTGACATTCCGATCATTAACGCAGGTGATGGGTGCGGTCATCATCCGACACAATCGTTGCTCGACTTAATGACGATTCGTCAACAATTTGGCACATTTATTGGGCTCGATGTAGCGATCGTTGGTGACATTCGTCATAGCCGAGTGGCGCGTTCGAATGCTGAAATATTAACAAGGCTAGGTGCAAACGTCTTATTTTGCAGCCCGCCGGAATGGCAAGATACAGAAAACCGTTATGGCACATACGTCGATTTTGATACGGCAGTGAAAGAGGCGGATGTCGTGATGTTTCTTCGCATTCAACACGAGCGCCACGACGAAAAAATGGGCTGGACGAAAGAGCAATACCATGAACAATATGGCTTAACGATTGAACGGGAAAAACAAATGAAACAAACGAGCATCATTTTACATCCTGCCCCAGTGAATCGCGATGTAGAAATCGCAAGCGAACTTGTGGAATGCGAACGGTCTCGCATTTTTAAACAAATGGAAAACGGCGTATACGTGCGCATGGCTGTATTGAAACGCGCATTACAAAAAGGAGGGACACAAAATGGCTACCATATTCAAACGTGCGCGCTTGCTTAATGAACAAGGTGAGTTCATCTCGGCCGATATAAAAATCGATGAAGGTCGTATTGCTCATATCGCTTCTCATATGGATGTGGACGATCATGATGAAGTAATTGATGTAAACGGTCAATTTGTCGCCCCGGGGTTTATTGACGTCCACGTTCATTTGCGCGAACCGGGTGGAGAGCATAAAGAAACGATTGCGACCGGTACGCTCGCTGCGGCGAAAGGCGGATTTACAACAATTGCAGCGATGCCAAATACAAAACCTGTGCCAGATACGAAACAACAAATGGAATGGCTCGTCAATCGCATTCGCGAAACAGCGCACGTGCGCGTTTTGCCGTATGCGGCGATTACTGTACGTCAAGCAGGAAAACAGCTCGTCGATTTTGCCGCATTAAAAGAAGCAGGGGCGTTTGCGTTTACAGACGATGGCGTTGGCGTGCAAAGTGCACGCATGATGTATGAAGCGATGCAACAAGCCGCCGCTCTTGAGATGCCGATCGTCGCGCATTGCGAAGATGAAACGTTGACGTATAAAGGGTGCGTGCACGATGGGGCGTTTGCGAAACGACACGGGCTTTCCGGCATTCCTTCCGTTTGCGAAGCTGTACATATTGCGCGCGATGTGTTACTGGCGGAGGCAACCGGCTGTCATTATCACGTTTGCCATATTAGTACGAAACAGTCGGTACGCATCGTGCGCGAGGCGAAGCGGGCAGGCATTCGCGTCACCGCCGAAGTAACGCCGCACCATTTGTTGCTTTGCGAGGAAGACATTCCTTCGCTCGATGCAAACTTTAAAATGAATCCACCATTGCGAACGAAAGAAGATCAACAAGCGTTAATCGAAGGATTGCTTGATGGAACGATTGATTTCATTGCGACCGACCATGCACCGCATACGGAAGAAGAAAAAAGTGAAGGAATGGTGCTTGCCCCATTTGGAATTGTCGGATTAGAAACGGCCTTCCCGCTTTTATATACACATTTTGTTGAAAAAGGAGTATGTACGTTAAAACAGCTTGTCGATTGGTTGTCGAAAAAACCAGCGGAGACGTTTCGCCTTGACGGCGGGCAATTAAAAGTTGGCGCAAAAGCAGATTTCGTGGTCATCGATTTACATGCAACACAAGTGATTGATCCGGCGACGTTTGTTTCAAAGGGAAAAAATACGCCATTTGCAGGCTGGACGTGTAAAGGATGGCCGACGATGACGGTCGTCGATGGAAACATTGTTTGGCAGAAAGGGAGAGAGTGATGAAACGACAACTCATTTTAGAAGATGGTACACGTTTTGTTGGAGAAGCGTTCGGAAGTAAAAGGCAAACAGTTGGTGAAGTCGTTTTTAACACAGGGATGACAGGATATCAAGAAATTTTAACCGATCCGTCGTATTGCGGACAAATTGTAACGATGACATATCCGTTGATCGGCAACTACGGCGTCAATCGGGACGATTTTGAATCGATCGAACCGCACGTGTTCGGGTTTGTTGTAAAAGAAGCGTGCCTATCTCCGTCCAATTGGCGAAGCGAAATGACGATTGACGAATATTTGCGCATAAAAAACATTCCGGGGTTAGCAGGGGTTGATACGCGCAAGTTGACGCGCATTATTCGTCAACACGGCACGTTAAAAGGAATGATTTGCGACATGGACGTTTCGGTGACAGAGGCGCTCGCGTACTTAAAAGAAACGGAGCTTATACGCGATCAAGTGAAGCGCGTATCGACAAAAAGTGCGTACGCTAGTCCGGGGCGCGGTCATCGCGTCGTTTTAATTGACTTCGGCATGAAGCACGGCATTTTGCGCGAGTTAAATAAACGTCATTGCGACGTCATTGTGCTCCCATACAATGCGACGGCAGAAGAAGTGTTGCAGTTGCATCCTGATGGGGTCATGTTATCGAACGGGCCGGGGGATCCGAAAGATGTGCCAGAGGCGATTCATATGATTCAAGGCATACTCGGTCACGTTCCACTTTTCGGGATTTGTCTCGGCCATCAACTGTTTGCGCTCGCATGCGGAGCGAACACAGAAAAAATGAAGTTCGGTCATCGCGGCTCGAATCATCCAGTAAAACAGATCGAAACAGGAAAAGTCGCGATTACTTCACAAAACCATGGCTACACCGTCACGGAGCAGTCGCTTGCTCATACGAGATTAGAAGTGACGCACATCGCTTTAAACGACGGAACGATTGAAGGGCTTCGTCATCGCGACGTTCCGGCATTTACGGTGCAATACCATCCAGAAGCGTCACCGGGACCAGAAGATGCAAACGATTTATTCGATGATTTTATGGCGATGATTGAACAGTTTAAAAAAGAAAGAGGGGTCGTTCATGCCTAAACGCCAAGATATTGAAACGATTCTTGTCATCGGTTCAGGGCCGATCGTCATCGGTCAGGCAGCAGAGTTTGATTACGCAGGAACGCAAGCCTGTTTAGCATTAAAAGAAGAAGGGTATAAAGTCATTCTCGTCAACTCCAATCCAGCAACGATTATGACCGATACAGAAATTGCTGACAAAGTGTATATGGAGCCGTTAACGCTTGAATTTGTCGCGCGCGTCATTCGAAAAGAGCGCCCGGATGCCATTTTGCCGACGCTTGGCGGGCAAACGGGGCTAAATTTAGCGGTCGAATTAGCGAAAGCAGGGGTGCTTGAGGAATGTGGCGTTGAAATTCTCGGCACGAAACTAGAAGCGATTGAAAAAGCAGAAGACCGCGAACAATTTCGCGCGCTCATGAACGAACTTGGCGAGCCGGTGCCGGAAAGCGCCATCGTTCATAGTTTGCAAGAAGCGTATGCGTTCGTTGAACAAATTGGTTATCCGGTCATCGTCCGCCCGGCATTTACGCTCGGTGGAACAGGCGGCGGCATTTGTACGAACGAAGAAGAGCTTGTCGACATCGTTTCTAGCGGCTTAAAAATGAGCCCAGTTCATCAATGTTTATTAGAAAAAAGTATCGCAGGCTATAAAGAAATTGAGTATGAAGTGATGCGCGATGCAAAAGACAACGCGATCGTCGTTTGCAATATGGAAAATATCGATCCTGTCGGCATTCATACGGGCGATTCGATCGTCGTCGCTCCGAGCCAAACGTTAAGCGATCGCGAATATCAACTGTTGCGAAACGCCTCGCTTCGCATTATTCGCGCGCTCGGCATCGAAGGGGGATGCAACGTCCAGCTCGCTCTTGATCCGCACAGTTTTCAATATTATGTCATTGAAGTAAATCCGCGCGTCAGCCGCTCATCGGCGCTTGCATCTAAAGCGACCGGATATCCGATTGCGAAACTAGCCGCAAAAATTGCGGTTGGCTTAACGCTTGATGAAATGATGAATCCGGTCACAGGAAAAACGTATGCTTGCTTTGAGCCAACGCTCGATTACGTCGTGACAAAAATTCCGCGCTTTCCGTTCGACAAATTCGAATCAGCGAACCGCCATCTCGGCACGCAAATGAAAGCGACAGGAGAAGTGATGGCGATCGGGCGCACGTTTGAAGAGTCGCTATTAAAAGCGGTACGCTCGCTCGAAACGAACGTCTATCATCTCGAGTTAAAAGAACAAGTCGATGACACCTTGCTGCAAAAACGCATTCGAAAAGCGGGCGATGAGCGTCTATTTTACATCGCCGAAGCGTTTCGCCGCGGCATAACGGTCGAACAAGTGCATGCATGGAGCCAAATCGACCCGTTCTTTTTAACGAAAATCGCCCGTATCGTCGCCTTCGAAACGGTTTTACGCGACCATGTTGGCGATATGACTGTTCTTCAACAAGCAAAAGAAATGGGCTTTTCTGATGTGGCGATCGCTAAACTTTGGCATATGGCTGAACGCGACGTATATGAAATGCGGAAACGCGCCAAAATCACACCTGTATATAAAATGGTCGATACGTGTGCGGCGGAATTTGAATCCGAAACACCGTATTATTACAGCACGTACGAAGAAGAAAACGAATCGATCGTGACCGCGCGGGAAAGTGTCGTCGTTCTCGGCTCTGGTCCGATTCGGATCGGGCAAGGAATTGAGTTTGACTACGCGACCGTTCATTGTGTATGGGCGATTAAAGAAGCAGGATACGAAGCCATCATCATTAACAACAATCCAGAAACGGTGTCAACCGACTTTAGCATTTCCGACAAGTTGTACTTTGAACCGTTAACGATTGAAGATGTGATGCACGTCATCGATTTAGAACAGCCGATTGGCGTCATCGTCCAATTCGGCGGACAAACGGCGATTAACTTAGCGGCGGAATTAGCGGCGCGCGGCGTGCGCATTCTCGGTACATCGCTTGAAGATTTAGATCGTGCGGAAAACCGCGACAAATTTGAACGGACGCTTGCGCAACTCGGCATTCCGCAACCGAAAGGAAAAACAGCATGTTCCGTACAAGAAGCAGTCCATATTGCGAACGAAATCGGTTACCCTGTTCTCGTTCGACCATCGTACGTTCTTGGCGGTCGGGCGATGGAAATCGTGTATAAGAAAGAAGAATTGCTTCATTATATGGAACATGCGGTCAAAGTAAATCCGCAACATCCAGTACTCATCGACCGTTATTTAATCGGAAAAGAAATCGAAGTCGATGCGATTTCGGACGGAGAAGACGTGTTTATTCCAGGCATTATGGAACATATTGAGCGCGCGGGCGTCCACTCTGGCGATTCGATTGCCGTATATCCGCCACAAACGTTATCAAAAGACATTCAACAAAAAATTGTCGACTATACGATTGCGCTCGCGAAAGGATTGCGCATCGTCGGACTGTTGAACATTCAGTTTGTATTGTATGACGGCGAGGTGTACGTACTAGAAGTGAATCCACGTTCGAGCCGAACCGTTCCGTTTTTAAGTAAAATTACGAACGTGCCGATGGCCAACATAGCAACAAAAGTCATTTTAGGAGAAACGTTGCAAGCGCTCGGATACAACACCGGATTAAAAGAAGAAAGCGACGGTGTATATGTGAAAGCTCCTGTCTTTTCGTTTGCGAAGTTGCGCAACGTCGATATTTCGCTCGGACCAGAAATGAAATCGACAGGGGAAGTGATCGGAAAAGATGAAACGTTTGCGAAGGCGCTTTATAAAGGACTCGTCGCTTCCGGCATTCACATTCGTCCATACGGTGCTGTGTTGTTGACGATCGCCGACAAAGATAAAGAAGAAGCGATCGACATCGCCCGCCGGTTTTACCATATCGGTTACCAGCTGCTTGCGACAAACGGCACAGCACAAACGTTACGGGAAGCGAACATTCCGGTAACCGTCGTCAATAAAATTCATACCGGTTCACCAAACATTCTTGATGTGATTCGTCAAGGCAAAGCGCAAGTCGTCATTAACACATTAACAAAAGGAAAAGAAACGGAAAGCGACGGCTTCCGCATTCGTCGCGAAGCAGTCGAAAACGGCATTCCGTGTTTAACGTCGCTCGATACGGCGAAAGCGATGCTTCTCGTTTTAGAAGCGATGACGTTTTCGACAATGGCGATGACAGAAAAGAAGGTGGGCGTATGAAGGAGAATATGACGATCATCGCTAACCGCCAAATCGCCAAAGACATTTATGAGTTGACGCTCGCAGGTTCGCTCGTTCAGCGCATGCGTACACCAGGACAGTTTGTGCACATGAAGGTGGCAAACAGCGGACCGCTACTTAGACGTCCGCTCAGCCTTTGCGACATCAATCAAGAAGCGAATGAATGTACAATTATTTACCGCGCGGAAGGGGCAGGAACGACGCTCCTTTCGCAAAAATTGCCCGGAGACACGGTCGATGTGCTCGGTCCGCTCGGAAACGGTTTCTCGGTTTCTGCGCTGTCAAGCGGACAACGCGCACTTCTTGTCGGTGGGGGAATCGGTGTGCCACCGTTATATGAATTAGCAAAACAACTAGTGAACAAAGGAGTATTTGTGACGATTGTGCTCGGCTTTCAAACGAAAGATGTCGTATTTTACGAGGAGCGCTTCGCATCGTTTGGCGAGACGTACGTTGCGACCGTAGACGGCTCGTACGGCATGAAAGGATTTGTCACCGACGTCATTCATCACCATCGCCTTTCGTTTCATGTGTTATACGCATGCGGACCGAAGCCGATGCTACGGGCGCTCGCAAACGAGTTTCCGCATCAAGACGTATATTTGTCGCTTGAAGAACGAATGGGATGCGGTGTCGGTGCTTGTTTTGCCTGCGTATGCCGCGTGCCGCATAGCGAAACGGCATATAAAAAAGTATGTAGCGACGGTCCGGTATTTCGAGCGGGGGAGGTCGTGTTATGAATCGATTAGCAGTGGAGTTGCCAGGGCTTTCATTAAAAAATCCGATTATGCCTGCCTCCGGCTGTTTCGGATTTGGACGAGAATACGCGAAATTTTACGATTTAAGCGTGCTTGGGGCGATTATGATTAAAGCGACGACGCTTGACGCGCGCTTCGGCAATCCGACGCCGCGCGTAGCGGAAACGCCAAGCGGCATGTTAAATGCGATCGGATTGCAAAATCCAGGTGTCGATGTGGTGCTCGCTGAAGAATTGCCGTGGTTAGCGCAATATGACGTGCCGATTATCGCCAACGTGGCCGGCTCGACCGTAGAAGAATATGTAGAAGTCGCTCGGCGCATTTCAAAAGCGCCAAACGTTCATGCGCTTGAGTTAAACATTTCATGCCCGAACGTGAAAAAGGGCGGCATCGCATTCGGAACCGTTCCAGAAATCGCTGCCGAGCTGACGCGGGCGGTAAAAGAAGTGTCGGACGTTCCTGTTTATGTGAAACTATCCCCGAATGTCACAAACATTGTCGCGATGGCGAAAGCGGTTGAACAAGCAGGGGCGGACGGATTGACGATGATTAATACGTTATTAGGCATGCGTATCGATGTGAAAACAGCGAAGCCGATTTTAGCGAACCGAACAGGCGGGTTATCTGGCCCAGCGATTAAGCCGATTGCGATTCGAATGATTTATGAAGTGAGTCAAGCGGTATCGATTCCGATTATCGGCATGGGCGGCATTGAAAGCGCGGAAGACGTCATCGAATTTTTTTATGCCGGTGCGAGCGCGGTCGCGATCGGTACAGCCAATTTCATCGACCCGTACGTTTGTCCAAACATTATTCGCGACTTGCCAAATGTTTTAGATGAACTTCGTATCGATCATATTTCACAATGTACGGGAAGGGGATGGAACAATGGACAAACCGTTTATTGTGGCACTTGATTTTGCATCAAAAGAAGAAGTACGGACGTTTTTACAACTATTTTCCGATACGTCGCTCTTTTTAAAAGTCGGCATGGAGCTATATTTTCAAGAAGGTCCAGCGATGATTGACGAACTGAAACAGAAAGGTCATCATATTTTTTTAGATTTAAAGCTTCATGATATTCCACATACAGTAAAACGAGCGATGAAAGGGTTGGCAAAACTAGGCGTTGATTTAGTAAACGTTCATGCTTCAGGAGGAAGTGCGATGATGCGCGCGGCGATCGAAGGATTAGAAGAAGGAACACCACACGGGATGAGCCGGCCACGTTGCATTGCCGTTACGCAATTGACGAGCACAAGCGAGCAAGTTCTCCGTGATGAACTGCTCATCGATCGCCCGATGAAAGAAACGGTCGTTCATTATGCCACGCTCGCATACCGTAGCGGGCTTGACGGCGTTGTTTGTTCCGCCAAAGAAGTGCCGCTTCTTCGCGCGTCGTTTGGCACATCGTTTATTACCGTCACGCCAGGCATTCGCTTTGCGGGCGACAACGCGGACGACCAAGTGCGCATCGTCACGCCGTATGAGGCGAAACAGCTTGGAACAAATTATATCGTCATCGGACGAAGCGTTACAAAAGCATATGATCCATATGCAGCATATGAGCGTCTAAAACGAGAATGGGATGGTGGACAATAATGAAAAAAGAAATCGCAAAACAACTTCTTTCGATCGGTGCTGTATCGTTGCGTCCAAACGAACCGTTTACGTGGGCCTCAGGCATACAATCGCCCATTTATTGCGACAATCGCTTGACGTTAGCGTACCCCGCCGTTAGACAGGCCATTGCCGACGAACTGACATCACTCATTCGCACGCATTTTCCAAATGTAGAAGTCATCGCTGGCACAGCGACGGCAGGCATTCCCCATGCCGCATGGGTGAGCGAGCGGTTGAATATGCCGATGTGTTACGTTCGCAGTCAAGCGAAAGGACACGGAAAAGGAAAGCAAATTGAAGGGAAAGTAGAACAAGGGCAACACGTCGTCGTCGTCGAAGATTTAATTTCAACAGGCGGCAGCTCATTGCATGCGGTGCGCGCCTTGCGTGAAGCGGGATGCAACGTGCTCGGTGTCGTTGCAATTTTTACATACGGATTAGAAAAAGGAAAACGAGCATTTCAACAAGAACAAGTCCCATACTATACCGTCACCGACTACGATACGCTCATGGAAACAGCGACGGAACTTGGCATCATCACCAAAGAAGAGCAAACAACGCTGCACCATTGGCGTGAACAGCTAACGAAATGATATCATGTTTTTAAAAGAATCATTTTATTTGGATAATTTAAATAAAATTGGAGGAGGGATTTAATGGACTGGATTGTCGGGATAGCTTTAATTATTATCATTTTTTTTTCAACTAGTACAATAGAAAAAACTCTTAAAACAATAAAAAGCCAAAATGATACAATTATCGAGTTATTAAAGGAGATAAAAAATAAAAAGGAATCGTAAATGTTTAAACGAAAGGGTACCAGACTTATTTTGGTACCCTTAAACTTTTGAAATTTTATAGATGAAATGTAAATTGGATCATCTCGAGATCATGCTTGTTTTTAAATAGTGGATATCGTTTGCTTGTTGAATCGAACGGAGTGAAAGTGCTTGCAGGACAGTTTCTTGACGATCTAACTTTTCAAACCCTTCTTGCATTTGTTGCGACAACTGTTCGATTTGTTGTTTCATCATTGGAATTTCTTGTACGTGCAACTCAACAACAGTGATTCGTTCCATTAATTGTCCAACCATTTCACGAATCACTGGCACAAGCGCCACATCCTCTTTCGTCGCCATACGCTGTTCGATGCTGATGATGTCATCTTTCGTGGCCATACGTTGCTCGATGCTAGCGATATCATCTTTTGTCGCCATCGTCTGTTCAATATGACTGACGCGACTTTCTAACGCTCGAATATCATCTTTTAACGCGGCGACATCATCTTTTGTTGCCATGTTCGCGCGCAAAAATGCCAACTCGTCAAAAATGCGTTGCAACAGCTGCTCCATCACGTTCACCTCCTTTTTTCCGATTCTATTATACCACCATTCGACAGAAAGAAGAGAATGAAAAAATAACAAAATATTTTGACGAAAATGAAAAAACCCGCCTACCTAGACGGGTTTTTTCATCCTCACTGCCATCTCCTCATCCGGCGTGACGTAAATCGTCTGCTGGTTTTCGTAAATGACGAAGCCGGGTTTGGCGCCGCTCGGTTTTTTGACATAGCGAACGCGCGTGTAGTCGACCGGAACGGAGCTTGAGTGGCGCGCTTTGCTGAAGTAAGCGGCTAAGTGGGCAGCTTCGATGATCGTCTGTTCTGATGGGTTTTTGCTTTTAATGACGACGTGTGAGCCTGGGATGTCTTTCGTATGAAGCCAAATGTCGTCTTTGCTTGCGAATTTGTTTGTTAAATAGTCGTTTTGTTTGTTGTTTTTGCCGACGAAAATGTCGGTGCCGTCGCTTGATACGTAGCGTTCGAGTTCGATTGTGCGCACCTTTTGTTTTTTCTGTTTTGTCGCTTTGGCGCGCAAATAGCCTTGTTCGATTAACTCGTCGCGAATGTCGTCAATGTCTTTCGGTGATGCCGTTTCAAGCTGTTGCAAAAGCGTATCGAAATATATGATTTCTTCTTTCGTCTGCTCGATTTGTTCCTGCACGATGGAAAGCGAATTTTTCGCTTTTTGGTATTTTTGAAAATAGCTTTGTGCATTTTCTGACGGCGATTTTTGTTGATCAAGCGGAATGGTGATTGTGGCACCGTTTTCGTCATAATAGTTGACGACTTCGATTTCGCTCATTCCTCGCTTGAGCGCATAAAGATTTGCGGTCAACAATTCCCCATATAGCCGATATTGTTCCGCCTGTTTTGCTTCTTCAAGCGTTTGTTGAAGTTTCAACAGCTTTTTTTCATTTTTCGCTTTTTCATTCGCGACAAATCGTTCTAAATCGTGCGCTTGTTGTTTCACGCGATCGCGTTCTGCTTTGCCGAAATAAAAACGGTCAAGCATCTCGCTTAACGTAGCAAAATGTTTTCCTTCCCCTTCGATATGGGTAAGCGGCAACGCATAAAATACGTCTTTTGTCCCGTTTGTATATATACACGGAGCAAATTTCTCGTTTCGCACATCTTCCATAAGCGTGATAAAACTTTTCGGCAACGTCGCTCGGTTAGCAAGCCCTGCGCGATAGATGACCTCGCGCGCAAAAAGGGGTGAAATGCCCGTAAATGTGGCGACGAGTTGATCGGCTAATTTTCCTGCGAGAAAATCGATCTTTTTTAACACCGTCTCTTCCGTTGCATCAAGCGGATTGATTTTGTCGTGCGATGGCGGAAATATGTAAGGCGCCCCAGGCAGCACCGTTCGATATCGGTTCACAGCAGGCGAGAGATGTTTAACGCTATCGATGATCGTATTCGTCTGTTCATCGACGAGAACGATGTTGCTGTGGCGGCCCATTAATTCAACGATGAGTTGTTTCGTACATACATCGCCGAGCTCATTTCTTCCTTTGACATGAATGATGATGATGCGATCAAAATCGACTTGCGTAATCGCTTCAATGACGCCTCCTTCAATATGTTTGCGCAGAAGCATACAAAACATCGGCGGCTCATGAGGATTATCGTACGTCTCGTTCGTCAAATGGACGCGCGCATACGTCGGATGGGCAGATAATAACAATTTATAATTGCTTCCGTGCGAACGAATATGAAGCACTAATTCGGATGGAAATGGCTGATAAATTTTTGAAATGCGCCCCCCGACAAGCGTGCGCTGTAATTCTTTTGTCATCGCATATGTAAATACTCCGTCAAACGACATAAAAAACACCTTTCTCTTTTTTCTTTTCATTATACCATATCATTTTTTTGTACATGCCTGAATAAGCTGTCATAGATAAGACAAGCGGAAGGGGGAGAGAAATGAGCTGGCACGGACTGCGTATCGAGCAGGTGGAACAACAAGTAAATACAAAAATTGACTTTGGATTAACGGAAAAAGAAGCGAAAAGACGGCTAAAACAATTTGGAAAAAATGAGCTATCGGAAGAAAAAAAACCGTCTGCGCTAAAACAATTTTTTAGTCAGTTTCAAGATTTTATGGTGCTCGTTCTATTGGCGGCAACCGCGATTTCCGCTGTATTAGGCGAATACATTGATGCGGTCGCGATCGTGGCGATTGTCATCATCAATGCTTTTTTAGGATTTATACAAGAGCGCCGAGCGGAAAAGTCGCTAGAAGCATTAAAAAAATTGTCGGCACCAGAATCGCTCGTTTTGCGAGACGGCGAATGGGGAAAAGTGCCGTCTGCTCAGTTAGTCGTTGGCGATATTGTCAAATTTGCAAGCGGCGATCGCATCGGGGCGGACGTGCGCATCGTTGAAGCGAAAGGGTTATATATTGAGGAGTCGTCGTTGACGGGCGAGTCGCTTCCCGTCGAAAAACAAACAGCGCCACTAATAGAAGATGTTTCATTAGGTGATCGTACAAATATGGCGTTTATGGGAACGCTCGTGACGAAAGGGAGCGGCGTAGGGATTGTCGTAGCGACAGGCATGCATACAGCGATGGGACAAATTGCCCATTTAATTCAGTCAGCGCCAACGATGACGACACCGTTGCAGCGGAAGCTCGAACAGCTCGGAAAAATTTTAATCGTCATCGCTTTAGCGCTCACAGCGCTCGTTGTCGTGCTTGGCGTATGGCAAGGACATGCGGTATACGACATGTTTTTAGCCGGTGTGTCGCTTGCGGTCGCCGCCATTCCAGAAGGGTTGCCAGCGATCGTCACCGTTGTATTGGCGCTCGGTGTCCAACGAATGATGAAGCGAAACGCCATCGTGCGCAAACTGCCGGCCGTTGAAACGCTCGGTTGTGCCTCTGTCATTTGTTCTGATAAAACAGGAACGATGACGGAAAATCAAATGACCGTCACGCACGTATGGGTGAATAACCGGTTATGGACAGTAAGCGGGACGGGCTATGAACCGAAAGGAACGTTTTTATATAACGGCAAACAAGAAAAAGTAGATGCTGCCTTACAGCAAATATTATTATTTGGGGCGCTATGCAATCATGCCGATATAAAGAAAAAAGGAAAAACATATATGATTGATGGCGATCCGACCGAAGGCGCCCTCGTTGTTGCGGCGGCGAAAGCAGGATGGACGAAAGAAAAAATTGCCGCTGAATTTACGATTGAACATGAATTTCCGTTTGATTCGACGCGAAAAATGATGACGGTCATCGTGAAAGATCGCGCGAATCGGCGCTTTATTGTCACAAAAGGTGCGCCAGATATGTTGCTAGAACGTTGTCGTTTCATATATATCGAAGGTCAGGCGAAACTTATGCGCGACCAAGAGCGGAAACTGGTGCAACAAACCGTCAATACGCTCGCCTCCCAAGCGTTGCGAACGATTGCCATCGCCTATCGGCCGCTTTCTTTGACGGAAACAATGAACGATGAAACGAAAGCGGAAAGCGACTTGACGTTCATCGGTTTACAAGGAATGATTGATCCGCCGCGGAAAGAAGTAAAACAAGCCATTGCGGAATGTAAAAAAGCAGGCATTAAAACAGTGATGATTACAGGAGATCATGTGTTAACGGCGAAAGCGATTGCCCAACAACTGCACATGATGCCGCCAAACGGCAAAGTGATGGACGGTAAGACGTTAGCGACGTTATCTGTCGATGAATTAGAAGACGTTGTTGAAGATGTGTACGTTTTTGCGCGCGTATCGCCCGAACATAAATTAAAAATTGTGCAAGCGTTACAAAAAAGAGGGCATATTGTCGCGATGACAGGCGATGGCGTGAACGATGCTCCGGCCATTAAAACAGCAAACATCGGGATCGCGATGGGAGTGACAGGAACAGACGTATCAAAAGAAGCCGCATCGCTCGTTTTGTTAGATGATAACTTTGCGACGATTAAAGCGGCGATCGAAGAAGGGCGAAACATTTATGAAAACATTCGTAAATTTATTCGCTACTTACTTGCATCAAACGTCGGGGAAATTTTAGTCATGTTATTTGCGATGATATTGGCGCTCCCTCTTCCGCTTGTACCGATTCAAATTTTATGGGTGAATCTCGTCACAGACGGACTACCTGCCATGGCGCTCGGATTAGACCCAGCCGAAGAAAACGTCATGAAACGGCCGCCGCGTCATCCGAAAGAGGGGGTTTTCGCCAGAGGGCTCGGCTGGAAAATCATTAGTCGCGGCTTTCTCATCGGCATGGTGACGTTGATCGCTTTTCTCGTCGTGCATACGCGACACCCGGAAAACTTAACGTATGCCCAGACGGTTGCCTTTGCGACGCTCGTGCTCGCTCAACTCATTCACGTATTTGATTGCCGAAGCGAACGGTCGGTGTTTGACCGAAATCCGTTTGAAAATATGTATTTAGTGCTCGCTGTTTTGTCGTCGCTTGTATTGTTGCTTGTCGTCATTTACTATCCGCCGCTACAACCGATTTTCCATACCGTTTCGTTGCCGCTTACGGATTGGCTGCTTATTGTTGGCTTATCGTCTATTCCGACGTTTTTACTTGCTGGCTCGTTATTTACACGCCGTCGTTCATGAAATGTTTTCGCTATATAGCGATATGTGCTATAATGAGAGAAGGTAATGGAGTGAATCTATTACCTTCTTTTATTGTCGATAACACATAATGGATGTGAGAGTATGATCGTAAGTATGACAGGATTTGGTCGAGGAAAAAAAGAAGATGAAAACGTGAGCGTTACGGTGGAAATGAAATCAGTCAATCACCGTTTTTGTGAAATTTCGATCCGCATGCCTAGACAGTGGGTGATGTTTGAAGATAAAATAAAAAAAGTAATTACAGAACATATTGCCCGTGGACGTGTCGAAGTGTTTATTACAATTGAAGGAGAACAGCTCGTTGAACGAACGCTTCATGTCGATTGGCAGCTTGTTGATGCGTATTACCGGATGCTTACCGATGTGCGTCGTCGCTTTCATTTTGCCGATGATGTATCGCTTCGAGATGTTGTACATATGCTATCGGATGCGGTTGAAATGACGGAACAGCCGATCGAAAACGATGCGCTTCTTTCTCTCCTTTTAGAAGCGACAAAAGAAGCGGTCGAGCAATTGAAACAGATGCGCGAACAAGAAGGAAACGCGCTATTAGCAGACATGCTGATGCAGCTGGAGACGATTGAGAAAAGCGCACATCGCGTTGAACAACTGGCGCCAACGGTCGTCGCTTCTTATCGCGAACGCATACATAAACGAGTGAGTGAATTTGTACAGGGCGTCGTTGACGAACAACGGCTATTGACGGAAGTTGCTCTATTTGCGGAAAAAGTCGATATTCATGAAGAATTAAAACGCATATATAGCCATATTGAACAATTTCGTCGCATCGTTTCTGAAGGGGGAGCGGTCGGACGAAAGCTCGATTTTCTCGTTCAAGAGCTCAATCGTGAAATGAATACGATCGGTTCAAAAGCAAACGATCGCCACATTGCTTCTGAAGTTGTCGAAATGAAAAGCGCCCTTGAAAAAATTAAAGAACAAGTGCAAAATGTAGAGTAGTTTGTTTATGATAGAAAGGCAGGGATGAGCGTGAAAGAACGAGGGTTATTAATCGTTTTATCAGGACCGTCTGGCGTCGGTAAAGGGACGGTACGAAAAGCATTATTTTCACAGCCAGATATTCAATTGCAATATTCGATTTCTGTGACGACGCGCAAACCACGTGAAGGGGAAGTCGATGGCGTCGATTACTTTTTTAAAACGCGCGAGCAGTTTGAACAAATGATTCGCCAAAATGAGCTATTAGAGTGGGCAGAATATGTCGGGAACTACTACGGCACGCCAATTGATTATGTAGAAAAAACATTGCAAGAAGGAAAAGACGTGTTTTTAGAAATTGAAGTGCAAGGAGCGATGCAAGTTCGCAAAGTGTTCCCAGAGGCGCTCTTTATTTTCCTCGCTCCGCCAAGCTTAAGCGAATTGCGCAAACGAATTGAAATGCGCGGAACGGAATCAGAAGACTTAATTCGCGATCGTTTACAAGCGGCGAAAGAAGAATTAGAAATGATGGATGCATACGATTACGTTGTCGAAAACGATCAAGTAGAACTGGCATGCGAGCGCATTAAAGCGATTGTCATGGCGGAACATTGCCGACGTGAACGCGTGGCACAACGATATAAAAGGATGTTGGAGGTGGAGTAATATGTTATATCCTTCCATTGACTTACTTATTACAAAACTCGATTCAAAATATACGCTCGTCACAGTTGCGGCGAAGCGCGCCCGCCAATTGCAAGTAAAAAATGACTTAACGATCGAAAAACCTGTGTCGAAAAAATTTGTCGGCAAAGCGTTAGAGGAAATTGCAGCGGGTCATATTGAAGTCGTTAGCGAAGAAGAAGCAGCGCAATAAACTATTTACGACAACCTAGTTTTTAGGTTGTTATTTTTTTACAAATACCGAACGAAAGGGGCAACGTCGATGCTTCAGCAAAAAAACATTTTATTATGTGTCACAGGGGGCATTGCTGTATATAAAGCAGCGGCACTCACAAGCAAACTTGTGCAAGCAGGGGCGAATGTCAAAGTCGTCATGACGGAAGCTGCTTGTCAATTCGTTACACCGCTTACGTTTCAAGCGTTATCAAAAAACGAAGTGTACGTCGATACATTCGATGAAAAAAAACCGAACGTCATTGCACATATTGACTTAGCTGATTGGGCACATATCGTACTCGTTGCCCCTGCGACCGCAAACACGATCGCAAAGCTCGCCTATGGTTTAGCTGATAACATGGTGACAACGATTTTACTTGCGACGAAAGCACCGGTTTGGCTTGCGCCTGCGATGAACGTCCATATGTACGAACATCCAGCGGTACAACAAAATATGCGCACATTGCAGTCATATGGCTATCGCTTTATTGAGCCAGCGGAAGGGATGCTTGCGTGCGGTTACGTTGGAAAAGGGCGATTAGAAGAACCAGAAACGATCGTCGCTTTGCTTGAACAACATGTTGCATCAAACGAACTGTTAAAAGGAAAAAAAGTGTTAGTGACAGCCGGTCCGACGCGTGAAAAATTAGACCCTGTCCGCTTTTTCAGCAATCATTCGACAGGAAAAATGGGATATGCCATCGCAGAGGCGGCGCGCGATTTTGGAGCTGACGTCACCCTCATTTCCGGTCCGACGTCGCTTGTTCGTCCGGAAGGAATACAGACGATTCAAGTAGAAAGTGCGCAAGACATGTATGAAGCGGTCATGAAGCATTTTCAACATAGCGATATCGTCATTAAAACAGCGGCAGTAGCAGACTATCGTCCGAAATATGTGGCCGACAATAAAATAAAAAAACAGCAAGGAGACTACACCGTCGTTCTTGAGCGAACGATCGACATTTTACAAACGCTCGGCGAACAAAAAACGCACCAATTTTTAGTTGGCTTTGCGGCAGAAACGAACGATGTGGAACGATATGCGAAAGAAAAGCTCGCGCGCAAAAATGCCGATATGATTGTCGCAAATAACGTCGTCCAAGAAGGAGCAGGGTTCGGCACGGATACAAATATTGTGACGATATTTAAACGAGACGGAACGGCAAAGCAACTTCCACTCTTGCCAAAATCGGAAGTGGCAAAACAAATTTTACGTGAAATTCATGATGAAATTGAGGGACGCCTATGACGGTTGCTTCTGTCATCGTTGATATTCCTACGAGTCAAACGGATCGCCCGTTTGATTACGCGATCCCACCTGAACTTGTCGGTGTTGTACAACCAGGCATGCGCGTTGTCGTACCATTTGGCACACGTTTTTTACAAGGATTTGTGATTGAACTGAAAGAAACGACGGATATGCCACTCGAACAATTAAAGCCCATTCATTCTCTTTTTGACGTTGTTCCTGTATTTAATGAAGAATTGTTGCGACTTGGAAAATGGCTAGCTGAAACGACGCTTTGTTTCATGGTATCGGCGTTTCAAGCGATGTTACCTGCCGCAATGAAAGCGAAATATGAAAAAGATATTCGGCTCATCGAACAACATATGCCGTTCATACACGAAAAAGTACGCGTGTTGTTTCGCGACCGTCTCGTCATTCCGTGGAGGGAAGTGGCACAAACGCCATATGTGCCGCTGTTGCAAAAAGAAATCGCAAGAGGCCATATGGAAGTCGTTTACCGAGTTGAAGAAAAAGGAAAAATAAAAACAGAAAAGTGGGTCGAACGGTGCACGAGTGATGACGATGTCACACATGCGCTTGCATCTCTCCCGCAGCGCGCCATAAAACAAAAACAAGTGCTTGAGCGCTTGCTTACAGCCCGCTCTCTTCCTTTGAAACAATTGTTAAGTGAAACAAATAGCACGTTTGCTACTGTTCAAGCGCTCATGAAAAAACAGCTCGTCACTGTGACAGAAAAAGAAATATATCGCGATCCGTATGCTAACCGCTCGTTTACAAAAACAAAACCGCTCCCTTTAACAGACGAACAACGCCAAGCGTTACAGGCGATCGGACAAACGATTGACGAAGATGTGCATGACGTTTTTTTAATGTACGGCGTCACAGGAAGCGGAAAAACAGAAGTGTATATGCAAGCGATTGATCTCGTCTTAAAAAAGGGAAAAGAGGCGATTGTGCTCGTGCCTGAAATTTCGCTGACGCCTCAAATGGTGAAGCGGTTTAAAGAACGATTCGGTTCGAAAGTAGCTGTTCTTCATAGCGGCTTATCGCTCGGAGAAAAGTATGACGAGTGGCGAAAAATTCAACGAAAAGAAGTACAGCTCGTCGTTGGAGCTCGTTCTGCCATTTTTGCACCGTTTGAAAACATCGGCATCATCATTATTGATGAAGAACATGAAACGAGCTACAAACAAGAAGAAGCGCCCCGCTATCATGCGCGCGATGTGGCGATTTTCCGAGGTCGTTACCATCGTTGTCCTGTTGTGCTTGGCAGCGCTACGCCATCGCTTGAGTCGTTTGCGCGCGCTCAAAAAGGGGTATATAAACAAGTCACGTTAACGAAGCGAATGAACGATCACGCGATGCCGCCTGTAGACATTGTTGATATGCGCGAAGAACTGCGCGCAGGAAACCGCTCGATGTTTTCCCGCCTTTTATTTGAAAAATTAACGGAGCGTTTACAAAAAGGAGAACAATCTGTTTTATTTTTAAATCGTCGTGGTTATTCTTCTTTCGTCATGTGTCGCGATTGCGGTCACGTCATTCAATGTCCACATTGCGATATTTCGCTCACGTATCATCGCGTCCAACAACAATTGAAATGTCATTATTGTGGATACGAACAGCGAATGTCGTCGCATTGTCCTGCTTGTCAAAGCGAACATATTCGCTTTTTCGGAACGGGAACGCAAAAGGTAGAAGAAGAATTAACAAAGCTGCTTCCAGAAGCGCGCGTCATTCGGATGGACGTCGATACAACGAGCCGAAAAGGAGCACATGAACGACTGCTTCGGGAATTCGGAGAAGGAAAGGCTGACATTTTACTCGGCACGCAAATGATTGCCAAAGGGCTCGATTTTCCAAACGTCACGTTAGTTGGCGTATTAGCAGCAGACACGATGCTTCACGTCCCTGATTTTCGCGCAGCAGAAAAAACGTTCCAATTGCTGACGCAAGTAAGCGGCCGAGCGGGGCGGCATCATTTGCCGGGTGAAGTCGTCATTCAAACGTATACACCTGAACATTACAGCATTCAATTCGCAAGCAAACATCATTATGAGGCGTTTTATGAACGTGAAATGATGAACCGAAAAAAACACGGGTATCCACCGTTTTACTATTTAACGCTCATTACGGTGTCGCATGTCGATGCGCTGAAAGGAATAAGCATCGCTGAAAAAATTGCTGCACATGTGAAAAAACATTTGTCGGCTGAAGCGGTTGTACTCGGGCCTGTTGCTTCTCCGATTGCGCGCATGAACGATAGATATCGTTACCAATGCATGATAAAATACAAGCGGGAAGCGAACTTAACGACAGCGCTCCGCACCATTATGGAACATTATCAGCGCGAGATGACGCGCGGTGATGTGACGATTACGATTGATTTAAATCCATATATGATGATGTAAATAAGGGAGGAACCGTTTTGGCTATTTTACCGATTGTAACATATCCTGCCCCGATTTTAGAAACCGTTTGCCAGCCCGTCACCGTTTTTGACCGGAAGCTGACGAAAATATTAAACGACATGTACGATACGATGATTGCGGCCGATGGGGTCGGATTAGCCGCCCCACAAGTCGGCATTGACCAACAAATTGCGATTGTTGATATTGGCGACCGTCATGGGCGCATCGAGTTAGTGAATCCCGTCATCGTTGCCCAAAGCGGTGAACAAATTGGGCCAGAAGGATGCTTAAGTTTTCCGGGGTTATTTGGAGAAGTGAAACGTTCTCAATATGTGAAAGTACGCGCGCAAAATCGTCGCGGTCGCCCGTTTGAAATCGAAGCGACAGGCTTTTTAGCTCGCGCGTTACAACATGAAATCGACCATTTACACGGCATATTATTTACGTCAAAAGTGATTCGTTATTATGAAGAAGGGGAGTTCGAACAATGAACATTGTATTTATGGGAACACCTGACTTTGCTGTTCCGATTTTAGAACAGTTGATCAAAGACGGATACAACGTCGTCGGCGTCGTAACACAACCGGACAAACCGAAAGGACGGAAACAACAATTAACCCCACCGCCAGTCAAAGTGACTGCACAATCGTACAACATCCCGATATTGCAGCCGACAAAAATTCGTGAAAAAGATCAATATGAACAAGTGATCGCCTTGCAACCAGATTTGATTGTGACAGCTGCGTTTGGACAAATTTTACCGAAACCGCTTCTTGAAGCGCCAAAGTATGGGTGCATTAACGTGCATGCCTCGCTTTTGCCAGAGTTGCGCGGAGGAGCTCCTATCCATTACGCCATTTTGCAAGGAAAAGAAAAAACAGGCATTACAATGATGTACATGGTTGAAAAACTAGATGCAGGCGACATATTAACGCAAGTGGAAGTGCCGATTGATGAACGCGATACAGTCGGGACGTTGCACGACAAACTTAGCGAAGCGGGGGCGAAACTACTTTCTGAAACGCTTCCGAAACTGCTTCGTGGCGACATTACACCGATAAAACAAGATGATGAACAAGCAACGTTTGCATACAACATTAAACCAGAACAAGAACGAATCGATTGGACAAAAGCGGGCGAAGACATTTATAACCATATTCGCGGTATGAATCCGTGGCCTGTCGCTTATACGACGCATGGCGATGAACGTTGGAAAATTTGGTGGGGAGAAAAAGTACGAGCGTCTTCCCAAGCGAAGCCAGGCACCATTGTTGCCGTTGAACGCGATGGCATTGTCGTTGCAACCGGCAACGAAACAGCGATCAAAATCACTGAATTGCAACCAGCAGGAAAGCGGAAAATGAGCGCTACTGACTTTTTACGCGGTGCAACGATTGAAATCGGGACAGTATTAGGAGGAAAGAATGAGTAAAAAAAACGTCCGAAACTTAGCGTTAGATGTGCTAATCGATATCGAAAAAAAACGAGCATATAGCAATTTATCATTACATCATGTGATCGAAACGAACGAATTATCCGCCCAAGACGTTGCGCTTTTAACAGAGATAGTGTACGGCACGATCCAACGACGCGATACGCTTGATTACTATTTACAGCCGTTTGTGAAAGGAAAAATTGAGCCGTGGGTGCGCCTGTTGCTCCGAATGTCGCTTTATCAAATGGTATTTTTAGACCGGATTCCTGATCGCGCGGTGTTATTTGAAGCGGTAGAAATAGCAAAACGTCGCGGTCATCGCGGCATCGCCTCGCTCGTAAACGGTGTATTGCGCTCCATTCAGCGCCAAGGGTTGCGCTCGTTTGATGAAATAAAAGACGACATTGAACGTCTAGCCGTTGCGACAAGCCACCCGCTTTGGCTCGTGCGTCGATGGGTGGCGCAGTTTGGCTTAGAAGAAACAAAACGAATGTGCGAAGCAAACAATTTGCCACCAGAACAAACGGCGCGGGTAAACGCGATGCGTGTAACGGTTGAAGAAGCGATCGCCCGCTTAAAAGAAGAAGGGATTGAAGCCGTTCCTTCTTCTGTCGTGCCGGTTGGGATAAAAATGGTCAAGGGAAATGCAGCGAAAACGAGCGTGTTTCAAGAAGGGCTTCTTACGATTCAAGACGAAAGCTCGATGCTTGTTGCTTACGCTCTTTCTCCAACCGAAACAGACGTTGTTTTAGATTGTTGCGCGGCACCAGGTGGAAAGACGACGCATATGGCTGAACGAATGAACAATAAAGGCCGTGTCGTTGCGTTAGATATTCACGATCATAAAGTAAAGCTGATTGAGCAGCAGGCAAAACGCCTAGGCTTGTCGAATATTGAAGCGAAACAACTCGATAGCCGTCAAGCACATACGCAATTTGCTGCTGAAACGTTTGATCGCATATTAGTTGATGCCCCGTGCTCAGGACTTGGCGTCATTCGGCGGAAGCCGGAAATTAAATATGCGAAAAACGAAAAGGATATCGCACAACTTGCCGATATTCAACGAAATATTTTGCGGGCGGTCGCCCCGCTTGTAAAACGAGGTGGAACGCTCGTATATAGCACATGTACGGTCGATCGGGAAGAAAACGAACAAGTGATTGCGACGTTTTTAGACGAACATCCACAATATGAGCTCGATGAGACGCTTGCTTCGCGCCTGCCATCATCGGTGGCGCCATACGTGCGTCACGGCATGTTGCAACTGCTTCCACATCACGTATATAGCGACGGATTTTTTATCGCAACATTGAAAAAGAAAGGTGAAATGATATGAAACCATCCATTTACTCGCTGCGTTTAGAAGACTTGCAAAGTTGGGTGGAACAGCAAGGGGAAAAGCCGTTTCGCGCCACACAAATTTTTGAATGGTTATATAAAAAACGAGTGACGTCATTTGAAGAGATGACAAATATTCCAAAAGCGTTGCGCGAACAGTTAGATGAACATTTCGTCATCACGACATTAAAAACGCTCGTACAACAAACGTCAAAAGACGGAACGATGAAGTTTTTATTTGAGCTTCATGACGGCTATTCGATTGAAACGGTACTTATGCGCCATGACTACGGTAATTCGATTTGTGTGACGACACAAGTCGGCTGCCGAATCGGCTGTACGTTTTGCGCTTCAACGTTAGGCGGTTTAAAGCGCAACTTACAAGCAGGTGAAATTGTTGCCCAAGTCGTCAAAGTACAAAAAGCGCTCGATGAAACGAACGAACGAGTGAGCAGCATCGTCGTCATGGGAATTGGGGAACCGTTTGATAACTACGATGAGCTTATCAAATTTTTAAAAATCGTGAACCATCCAAAAGGGCTGCATATTGGCGCGCGTCACATCACCGTATCAACGAGCGGCATCATCCCAAAAATTTATCAATTTGCCGATGAAAATATGCAAATTAACTTCGCGATTTCGCTTCATGCGCCAAATACGGAATTGCGCTCGAAGTTAATGCCGATTAACCGCGCTTATAAATTGCCAGAGCTGATGGAAGCGGTACGCTATTACATTGAAAAAACAGGACGGCGCGTAACATTTGAATACGGCTTATTTGGCGGTGTGAACGATCAAATTGAACATGCCGAAGAGCTTGCTGAGCTGATTAAAGGATTAAAATGTCACGTCAATTTAATCCCGGTCAACTATGTTCCTGAACGCAACTACGTGCGCACGCCGCGCGAGCAAATTTTTGCGTTTGAGAAAACGTTGAAAAAACATGGCATTAACGTAACGATTCGCCGCGAACAAGGGCACGATATTGATGCAGCATGCGGTCAACTACGCGCGAAGGAGCGGAAAGAAGAAACGAAAGCGTAACGATGTGGACACACATATCGAAGTAAGGAAGGGATACGTATATGAAGGCGGTATTTCAGACGGATGTCGGGAAAATAAGGTCACATAACGAAGATAACGGTGGGGTTTTTATCAATCAAACAGGCGATTATTTAGCTGTTGTCGCTGATGGGATGGGCGGTCATCTTGCTGGTGATGTGGCAAGTGAAATGACGATGACGCAGTTAAAACAGTTTTGGGAAGAGACGGAAGAAATGACGTCCCCACAGCAAGCGGAGACGTGGTTAAAAGAACATATTATGAAAGTGAACGAATCGCTTTTTCAACACTCTCAAACGAACGATCATTGTCAAGGGATGGGCACGACGATCGTTGCCGCCATTTGTACAAAACAGTTTGCGACGATCGGCCACATCGGTGATAGCCGTTGTTATTTACTAAACGCAAACGGATTTCAACAAATGACAGAAGACCATTCCCTTGTCAATGAATTAGTGAAAAGCGGACAACTATCAAAAGAAGATGCGGAATATCATCCGCGTAAACATGTGCTATTGCGCGCGCTCGGAACAGAGCAAGTAATTGAACTCGATGTAAAAACGGTCGCTGTCGATGAAGGAGATATGTTATTGCTTTGCTCTGACGGCCTTTCGAATAAAGTGCCTGAACAGACGATGGTAGACGTATTAACGTCTGATCGCCCGCTTGAAGAAAAAGCGCAAGCGTTAATTGATGTGGCAAACGAGCACGGTGGGGAAGATAACATTACGTTAGCGATCGTACAATTTTTAGATGTGAGTGAAAGTAGGTGATCGCTCGTGCTCATCGGCAAACGATTAAACGGTCGCTATAAAATATTACAGCTCATTGGCGGCGGCGGAATGGCGAACGTTTACTTAGCTAGGGATATGATTTTAGACCGCGACGTTGCCGTAAAAGTGTTGCGTTTAGATTTTGTAAACGATGAATTATTTATTAAACGGTTTCGACGTGAAGCACAAGCCGCGACAAGTTTAAACCATGAAAATATTGTCACGATTTACGATGTTGGAGAGGACGACGGCATTTACTACATGGTCATGGAATATGTGCGTGGCTGCACGTTAAAACAATACATTCAACAACGTGCCCCGCTTCCTGTTCAAGAAGCGTTGCGCATGATGGATGAATTAACAGGAGCGATTGCTCACGCTCATCAAAACGGAGTCATTCATCGCGACATTAAGCCACAAAACATTTTAGTCGCAGAAGACGGAACGATTAAAATTACAGATTTCGGTATAGCTGTCGCGTTAAGCTCGACAACGATTACGCAAACGAATTCTGTTTTAGGATCTGTTCATTATTTATCGCCTGAACAAGCAAAAGGCGGAATGGCGACAGAAAAATCGGATATTTATTCGCTCGGCATTGTCATGTTTGAGTTGTTAACGGGACAATTGCCGTTCTCTGGTGAATCTGCCGTAGCGATTGTGTTAAAACATTTGCAAACGGAGACGCCGTCTGTGCGACGATGGAACCCGAACATTCCTCAAAGCGTAGAAAATATTGTGTTAAAAGCGACAGCAAAAAATCCGTTGCATCGTTACAATAGCGCATTAGATATGCAAAAACATATTCGCACCGCTCTTTTGCCTGAGCGCATAAACGAACAAAAATTTACGTTGCCGACCGAAGATGACGACGAAGAAACGAAAATTATCCCGATTGTGAAGCCGACCGCTTCTGCACCGTCAGAAAAGAAAGAGGACGTGCCTCCTCCAAAAGAAAAGCGTTCAAAAAAATGGCTCATTTTATGGGCGACATTTCTTTTCTTGCTCGTCGGCGCTGGGGTGAGCGCAGTCACATGGATTCCTGATTTATTTTTCCCAAAAGATGTGACGGTGCCTGATGTGACAAACAAAAATTATACAGATGCGGTGACGGAATTAACGTCGTTAGGTTTAAAAATCGAAAAAACGGTCGAGGAAGAACATGATGACATCGCAGAAGGATTTGTCATTCGTACGAATCCGCAAGCCGGAAAAGTCGTGAAAGCAGGTACAGCGGTAACGATTTATAAAAGTATAGGGAAGAAAAAAGTGGAGTTTCAAAATTATGTTGGCGAGCCAATCGATGACGTTGAGCGACAATTGCGATCGGCAAACTATTTACTCATCGATAAAAAACAAGTGTATAGTGACGAACCAGCAGGTACGATTATCGAACAATTCCCGCTTCCAGGCGAAAAAGTTGTACCGGAAGAAACAGAAGTGCGTTTTACCGTCAGCCTTGGGCCAGAAAAAATTGTTTTAAAAGATTTAACAGGATATACGGAAAAAAGTGTGCGCGATTATGCTGCAGACCAACAACTGTACGTCATCGTCAAACAGCAATATTCAGATACGGTCGAAAAAGGGCTCGTCATTTCTCAAACGCCACAAGCGAACGCAAAATTAGACAAAGGAGCAACTGTAACGGTCGTCATTTCTCTTGGAAAAGAACCAGTATTAACAAAGAAAGTCATCCAAGAAATTAGCATTCCGTACGAACCGCCTGTTGATGTAAACGAACCAGTCATGGCAGAATTATATATAGAAGACGAAAACTATTCGTTTGCTCAACCGTACAAACGTTATCGTTTAACAAGTGATGTGAAAGAGCGTGTAGAATTTGTCATTCAACAAGGAAAACAAGGGCGTTATCGCGTCGTCGTCAACGGCACGACGGTGCGTGAAGGCATCGTGCCATATCCAACAACACCTTAAAGGAGGGAAGGCATGGCGGAAGGAAAAATTATTAAAGCGTTAAGCGGTTTTTATTACGTGTTAAGCGACGGTCGAGTGTATCAATGTCGTGGTCGCGGGGTGTTTCGCAAGCGGAAAGTGACGCCGCTTGTCGGCGACTACGTTTCCTTTCAGGCGGAAAATGAACGAGAAGGGTATATATTAGACGTATTTGAGCGGAAAAATGAACTTGTTCGCCCGCCGATTGCGAATATCGACCAAGCGATTTTAGTGTTTTCAGCGGTAGAGCCAGATTTTAACCCAGCATTGCTCGATCGATTTCTCGTCTTAATTGAAGCAAAGCACATTCGCCCAATTATTGTTGTGAGTAAAATGGATTTAGTAGACGATGAGACAAAACCACGCATCGAACAATATATTCGCGATTATCGTCAAATCGGATACGATGTGTTAGAAGTGTCGACGAAAACGCGGGCAGGGGTTGAATCATTACTCCCTTACTTTGAAGGAAACGTATCCGTCTTTGCAGGGCAGTCAGGTGTCGGAAAGTCGTCTTTATTAAATGCGTTACGTCCGGACTTACAGTTAAAAACGGGCGATATTTCCCACCATCTTGGACGAGGAAAACATACGACAAGACATGTTGAATTAATTGAAATCGGAGGCGGTTTCGTCGCAGATACGCCGGGCTTTAGTGCGCTAGAATTTGATGAAATCGAACTCGAACAATTGCCACTTTGTTTTCCTGAGTTTGTTGCTAGAAGCGGCGGTTGTAAATTCCGCGGTTGTACGCATACAGCGGAGCCGAAATGCGCGGTGAAAGAGGCGTTCGCATCGGGAGACATTCCTTCTTACCGTTATGAACATTACGTGAGCTTTATCGAGGAAATAAAAGAACGAAAGCCGAGGTATTGAACATGATTAAAATTGCGCCATCGATTTTATCTGCGAATTTCGCCAAACTTGGCGAAGAAATTGTAGACGTAGAACGGGGAGGAGCGGATTACATTCATGTCGATGTGATGGACGGTCATTTCGTTCCGAACATTACCATCGGACCGCTGATCGTGGAAGCGATTCGTCCGGTGACGACACTCCCGCTTGACGTTCATTTAATGATTGAACAACCTGATCGCTATATTCCGACGTTTGCGAAAGCGGGGGCAGATTATTTAACGGTGCATGTCGAAGCTTGCCCGCATTTACATCGCACGATTCATTTAATAAAAGAACACGGTGTGAAAGCAGGGGTAGCGCTAAACCCACATACGCCGATAGCGATGATTGAACACATCATAGAAGATATCGACTTAGTTTTATTTATGACGGTCAATCCAGGCTTTGGCGGACAATCGTTTATCCCGGCTGTGCTACCAAAAATTCGTGCGTTTTCGACACTCGTTCGCGAACGAGGACTTTCCGTTGAAATTGAAGTAGACGGTGGCATTCACGCTGAAACCGCAAAGCTTTGTGTACAAGCCGGAGCGAACGTTCTCGTGGCGGGATCAGCCATTTATAATCAAGCTGATCGCGCTCAAGCGATTCGCGCCATTCGTGAGGGTGTGTCATCTTGACACATCCTTCTTTTATAAAGGGGGGGATATCGGTTGATTATTCATGTTGTTGCAGGTGGTCCGACAAACTTTTTGCCACATTTACAGGCGTATGATGGGGAGGACGTATATTGGGTAGGGGTAGATCGAGGGGTGCTCGCGTTGCTTCATGCTGGCATCATGCCAAAACGGGCGTTCGGAGATTTTGATTCCATCAACGAACAAGAGTTACAACAATTAAAAATGAAATTACCGCATATCGATATATGGCCGGCGGAAAAAGATCAAACCGATACAGACATTGCACTTGAGTGGGCGCTTGAACAACAAGCGACAAAAATTCGTTTGTTTGGAGCGACAGGCGGCCGACTTGATCATTTATTCGGAAACGTTCAGCTTTTGTTTAAAGGAAAAGATGGGCAAATTGAGTTAATTGATCGTCAAAATGTTGTGACGCTATATCGCAACGGGGAGCATATCGTTGAAAAACGAGATGAATACACGTATATTTCATTTATTCCTTTGACTCCAATTCGCGCCTTAACGCTTCGTGGATTTAAGTATCCGCTCGATGCATGCGATGTGCCGCTCGGATCAACATTATGCGTAAGCAACGAACTCATCCATCATTTTGGTACTTTTTCATTCGCTGAAGGCATATTAATGATGATAAGAAGCAAGGATGAAAAATAAACGCTTCGAGGTACGATTTGTGCGGAGATGAATATATTAGTGGAAGAGTGTGCACAGTAGGGGAGGGAATGATCGTGAAATTTTATACGATTAAGTTGCCGAAGTTTTTAGGTGGAATTGTTCGAGCAATGTTGAATTCATTTAAAAAAGGATAAAAGCACCAAATGATTGGTGCTTTTTTCTATTACACACGTTCTACTTTTCCGGATTTTAATGCGCGAGCAGAAACCCAAACGCGCTTTGGTTTTCCGTCAACTAAAATGCGAACTTTTTGAAGGTTTGCTTTCCATGTGCGGCGGCTCGCATTCATTGCATGAGAACGAGCGTTTCCGAAAGACTTTTTCTTACCAGTCACAAAGCATTTTGCCATTTTGTTTCCCTCCTCACTTGCCAAACTACGTGCTCAAAACACTACTATAATTTATCATACATAAAAACGGATTGCAATACTTCTGACATACTCTTTCAAGAAAATAACCTTGACATCTGTTTTCTGTTTCAGGTAAATATACTATGGGGAGAAGCTTTCAAAAATAAGCCGAGTATAGTACAATGGCGTTAGCTACCTAATCAGAAAGGGGACTTGAGCGATGTCCATTGAATTACAAACGAAATACGGTCGTGTTGAAATTAGTAACGATGTCATTGCAGCGATTGCTGGAGGAGCGGCAGTCGATTGTTATGGGATTGTCGGCATGGCATCAAAAAATCAATTAAAAGACGGCATTGCTGAAATTTTACGTCGTGAAAATTTTGCCAAAGGAATTGTTGTCCGTCAAGAAAACGACGAAGTGCACATTGATTTATACGTTATCGTTAGCTACGGTACGAAAATTTCTGAAGTGGCTCATAACGTACAAACGAAAGTGAAGTATACGTTAGATCAAACGTTAGGTTTATCTGTTCAGTCAATCAACATCTATGTTCAAGGGGTTCGTGTGACGAATCCGTAGTGAGGAGGAACAAGTCTGTGGGAGTGACAACATTAGATGGAAAGCGCTTTGCACAAATGATATTGCAAGGCGCGACACATTTAGCGAACAATGCAAAAACAGTAGACGCATTAAACGTCTTTCCTGTGCCAGATGGGGATACAGGGACAAACATGAACTTGTCGATGACGTCTGGTGCGAAAGAAGTGAAAAATCACGTATCTGACCATATCGGAAAAGTGGCAAGCGCATTAGCGAAAGGACTATTAATGGGGGCACGCGGAAACTCAGGCGTTATTTTATCGCAACTATTCCGCGGATTTGCGAAAGCAATTGAACAAAAAAGTGAAATTAATAGCAAAGAGTTTGCTGCCGCGCTTGAAGCGGGCGTACAAACGGCATATAAAGCCGTGATGAAGCCCGTTGAAGGAACGATTTTAACCGTCGCCAAAGATGCGGCGAAACGCGCTGTCACTGTTGCGAAAAAAGAAACAGACATTATCGTCGTCATGACGGAAGTATTAAAAGAAGCGAAAGCATCGCTAAAGCGGACGCCAGATTTACTTCCTGTATTAAAAGAAGTAGGTGTTGTGGACAGCGGTGGACAAGGTCTTGTGTTTGTATACGAAGGATTTTTAGCGGCATTAAAAGGGGAAACGATTGCGGAATCGGAAGCGTTGCCGATGGAACAACTCGTCCGTACCGAACATCACCGCAACGTGCAAAGTCATTTGAGCGCAGATGACATTGAGTTTGGATATTGTACAGAATTTATGGTGAAATTTGAGCAAGAAAAAGTAGCGAAACATCCGTTTCAAGAAGAAACGTTTCGCCAAGATTTAAGCCGCTTCGGTGATTCGCTTCTTGTCATCGCAGACGATGAATTAGTAAAAGTACACATTCATGCAGAACAGCCGGGAGAAGTGCTCACGTATGCGCAACGTTACGGAAGTTTAATTAACATTAAAATCGAAAACATGCGCGAACAGCATGCGAATATTGTCCACGAAAACATACCGCAACCGAAAAAGCAAGAACGTCTCCCATACGGCATCGTTACGGTAGCGATGGGGGATGGCATTGCTGAATTGTTTAAAAGCATCGGTGCGCATGCGGTCATTGAAGGTGGACAAACGATGAATCCGAGCACGGAAGACATCGTGAAGGCGATTGAAGAAGTAAATGCCCAAACGGTATTTGTTTTGCCAAATAATAAAAATATTATTTTAGCAGCTCAACAAGCCGCTTCTGTCGCTTCGTGTGATGTTGTCGTCATTCCGTCCAAAACGGTGCCACAAGGAATGACTGCGTTGCTTTCATTTAATCCTTCCGCAACAAAAGAAGAAAACGAACAAGCGATGACAGAGGCGCTTCATCGTGTAAAAACGGGTCAAGTGACGTTTGCTGTTCGCGATACAAATATTGACGGTGTCGAAATTGCGAAAGACGATTATATGGGCATTGCGGACGGGAAAATTGTCGTCTCCCATAAAGATCTGACGCATGTCGTTGAAACGTTACTTTCCCATATCATTAGCGAAGAAGATGAAATTGTTACGATTCTTTCTGGTGAAGATGCGACGGATGAGCAAACCGCACATGTCGTTCAATGGATTGAAAAACAATTCCCGGACGTTGAAGTAGAAACACATCACGGCGGACAACCGTTATATCCGTTTATTTTTGCGATTGAATAAAGCGTATTGTTGCAATTGACATACGATAAAGAAGGGGAACGTTCCCCTTCTTTTTCATGAAGATGACAAAGGGGAGAACAAAGCGTGAAATATCGGAGTGTATTTGACATCATTGGCCCGATTATGATTGGCCCGTCGAGTTCGCATACAGCTGGGGCGGTGCGCATTGGCAAAGTCGCGCGTAACTTATTCGGAAGAAAGCCAGCATGGGCGGATATTTTCTTTTACGGTTCATTCGCTGAGACGTACAAAGGACACGGAACAGATGTCGCCATCGTCGGCGGGTTATTAAACTTTGATACGTTTGATGAGCGAATGAAAACATCGTTACACATCGCCAAACAAGAAGGGATCCGCATTACGTTTCATGAAGAAGAAGCGATTCCGCCTCATCCAAATACAGCAAAAATTCGCATCGGCGATGAAAAAGGGGAGCTCGAGCTTGTCGGCATTTCTATTGGCGGTGGAAAAATTGAAATCATCGAGCTGAACGGCTTTGAGCTTAAGCTTTCTGGCCATCACCCTGCACTTTTAATTATGCATAACGATCGTTACGGGGCGATTGCAGGCGTTGCGAACGTATTAGCGAAATACGCCATCAATATCGGCCATATGGAAGTATCGCGGAAAGAAAAAGGAAAACAAGCGCTGATGACAATTGAAGTAGATCAAAACATTGACGACGCGATTGTGGAGCAATTAAAAACGTTGCCACATATTATTGACGTAACAAAAATTGTGGAGTAAAGCGGCGCAAAGGGGAGACAACGATGTTTCGAAATGTAGCAGAACTTGTGGAACGAGCAGAACGCGAGCAAATAAAAATTGCAGAAGTGATGATTCGTCAAGAAATGGAAGTGACCGAGCGTAGCCGAGAGGATATTGTGGCACAAATGGCGAAAAACTTACAAGTGATGGAACAAGCCGTTATGCGCGGATTAGCGGGCGTTCGCTCTCATTCTGGGTTAACAGGTGGCGATGCGACACGCTTACAACAATATATTGCGCGTGGGCAATTTTTATCAGGGGAAACGATTTTAGATGCCGTCAGCAAGGCGATGGCAACGAACGAAGTGAACGCGGCGATGGGGATGATTTGCGCGACACCAACAGCAGGATCAGCTGGTGTCGTCCCAGGCACATTATTTGCGGTGAAAGAAAAACTGCAACCGACACGCGAACAAATGGTTGAATTTTTATTTACAGCTGGCGCATTCGGGTTTGTAGTCGCAAACAATGCCTCCATTTCTGGTGCGGCGGGCGGTTGCCAAGCAGAAGTTGGATCAGCGGCAGGCATGGCGGCAGCAGCGCTCGTCGAGATGGCTGGTGGCACGCCGAGACAAGCGGCAGAGGCGATGGCTATCGCTTTAAAAAATATGCTCGGACTCGTCTGTGATCCGGTCGCAGGTTTAGTTGAGGTACCGTGCGTAAAACGAAACGCGATCGGAGCGGCCAATGCGATGATTGCTGCCGATATGGCGCTTGCTGGCATACAAAGCCGCATTCCGTGCGATGAGGTCATTGAAGCGATGTTTCGCATCGGTCAAACAATGCCGATTGCATTAAAAGAAACAGCACAAGGAGGGTTAGCGGCCACGCCGACTGCTCGCAAATTAGAAGCGCGCATTTTCGGCAAGCCGAATGAGAAACGTGAGTGACGTATTACAACAACCAGTCACAGCGATTAAAGGAATTGGAGAAGAAACGGCCATAGCGCTTCATGACATGGGAATTGATACGATTGAACAACTGTTGTATCACTTCCCTTTTCGTTATGAAGATTATCGCATATGTGCATTAGAAGAAGCAAAGCATGATGAAAAAATAACGATTGTCGGCAAAGTGTACAGCGAGCCTACCGTTACGTATTATCAACGCAAAAAGTCGCGATTAACGTTTCGTGTGCTTGTGGACCGTTTTTTAGTGACGGCTATTTGCTTTAACCAACCTTATTTAAAAAAGAAACTATCTTTGCATGAGACGGTGACGATGACAGGAAAGTGGGATAAACATCGCCAAACGATAACCGTACAACAGCTTCATATCGGTGAAATAAAACAAAAAAAGGAAATTGAACCGGTCTATTCGACACGTGGCGACTTAACGGTGAAAGGGATGCGCCGCTTTATTGCCCTTGCGTTACAACAATACGGTCATGCGATTGTCGACCCGTTGCCTTGCGAATTGTTGCAAACATATCGACTCGTATCGAAACGTGACGCGATACGAGCGATTCATATGCCGCTTTCGCATGAGCAGCTGAAACAAGCGCGACGGCGGCTCGTTTATGAAGAATTTTTACTTTTTCAATTAAAAATGCAAGCGTTAAAAAAATATCGCCGTGAACAGTCACCAGGCATTGCACATCGCTTTTCAGATGAACAGCTTCAAACGTTTATTCAGTCGCTTCCATTTCCGCTCACGAACGCACAACAGCGGGTTGTCCGTGAAATTGTTCAAGATTTAAAATCGCCATATCGGATGAATCGGCTATTACAAGGTGATGTCGGGTCAGGAAAAACCGTCGTTGCGGCTATTGTATTGTATGCAGTATATGTTTCAGGATATCAAGGGGCATTAATGGTGCCGACCGAAATTTTAGCCGAACAGCACGCCGAATCGCTTCGTGCGCTCCTTGAACCGATGGGCATTCGCGTCGAGCTATTGACGAGTTCTGTGAAAGGAAAAAGGCGAAAACAGTTACTTGAACAATTAGCAGCGGGAGACGTTCATGTTGTTGTTGGCACACATGCGCTCATTCAAGATGACGTTAATTTTGCTCAGCTTGGAGTAGTCATTACAGACGAGCAACATCGTTTCGGTGTCGAACAACGGCGCATTTTACGTGAAAAAGGACAATCGCCTGATGTATTGTTTATGACGGCAACACCGATTCCGCGCACCCTTGCGATTACTGCATTTGGAGAAATGGACGTTTCCGTCATTGATGAAATGCCGAAAGGAAGAAAAAAAATTGAAACGTATTGGGTTAAGCACGACATGCTTGAGCGCGTCTTTCAGTTTATCGCCAAACAAGTTGAGGCAGGACATCAAGCATACGTGATTTGTCCGCTCATTGAAGAGTCGGAAAAGCTTGATGTTCAAAACGCAATCGACGTTCATGCGATGTTAACGCACTATTATAAAGGGCGGTATCGCATCGGATTGATGCACGGCCGGTTATCTTCAGAAGAAAAAGAAGAAGTGATGCGTGCGTTTAGTACAAATGATATTCATATTTTAGTATCTACAACTGTTGTGGAAGTTGGGGTAAACGTCCCGAACGCGACGGTCATGGTCATTTACGATGCCGATCGATTCGGTCTTGCCCAGCTCCATCAGTTGCGCGGGCGAGTGGGGCGCGGACAAGCTCAATCGTATTGTATTTTAGTTGCCGATCCAAAGTCGGAAACGGGAAAAGAGCGCATGCGCATTATGACGGAAACGAACGACGGATTTGTGTTGTCTGAAAAAGATTTAGAACTGCGCGGGCCGGGCGACTTTTTTGGCACGAAACAAAGCGGCATGCCTGAGTTTCGTCTCGGCGATCTCGTCCACGACTATCGCATTTTAGAAGTGGCACGACAAGATGCAGCACGCCTCATCGATTCTCCTGCCTTTTGGCGGGACGAAAAATACGCCCTTCTTCGTGAACATTTACAGCAATCAGGCATTTTAAGCGGTGAAAAATTAGATTAAAAGTGGTTGAAATGTCATTTTGGGTGTTATATACTACTATTAGTACCTAGTAATAATTCGGATGGTGGATCGAAAATGAGAAGAAATAAACGAGAACGGCAACGATTACTGCAAGCAACGATTGAAGAAAATCCATTTATTACAGACGAACAGCTTGCCGAAAAATTTTCAGTCAGCATTCAAACGATCCGCCTCGATCGCCTAGAACTGTCGATTCCGGAGTTGCGCGAGCGCATTAAACATGTAGCTGAGCGCACATTTGCTGACGAAGTAAAGTCGTTGCCTATTGAAGAAGTGATCGGAGAAATCATTGATATACAGTTAGATGAAAGTGCCATTTCAATTTTTGATGTAAAAAAAGAACATGTATTTCAACGAAATCAAATTGCGCGAGGACATCATTTATTCGCACAAGCCAATTCGCTTGCGGTAGCGGTCATTAACGATGAATTAGCTTTAACGGCAAAAGCACACATTCGTTTTATGCGTCCCGTCAAAGAAGGAGAACGGGTCGTCGCGAAAGCGAAAGTAACAAACTTAAATGAAAATGGGCGCACAGTCGTTGAAGTGAATAGCTACGTTGGTCAAGAGCTTGTCTTTCAAGGAGAATTTCACATGTATCGTTCAAATGTTGTCAAAAAGGATGGAGAAGAAAAATGAAAATCGCAATCGATGCCATGGGAGGCGATCACGCACCAAAAGAAGTCGTGATCGGTGCACAAAAGGCGATTGAGCATTTTCACGATATTGAAATTACGCTTGTCGGGAATGAGACGCTCATTCGCCCATACATCACAAACGATGAACGACTATCGATCATTCATACGGAACAAGCGATTGAAGCAACAGATGAACCCGTTCGTGCCGTTCGCCGTAAAAAAGAGGCGTCCATGGTATTAATGGCCAATGAAGTGAGCGAAGGGCGCGCTCATGCGTGCATTTCGGCAGGCAATACAGGAGCTTTAATGGCAGCAGGGCTGTTTATCGTCGGCCGCATAGACGGCATTGATCGTCCTGCCTTAGCTCCGACGTTGCCAACGATTGATGGCAAAGGATTTGTGTTGTTAGACGTTGGCGCAAACGTTGATGCTCGCCCAGAACATATATTGCAATATGCGTTGATGGGCGCAGCATATGCCGAAAAAGTGCGCGGTGTTGCTCGCCCGCGCGTCGGTTTATTAAACGTAGGAACAGAAGATCAAAAAGGAAATGAATTAGCAAAAAAAGCGTTTCAACTTATACAAGAGACGCCGCTAAACTTTATCGGCAACGTGGAAGCGCGCGATTTATTAGAAGGAGTCGCTGACGTTGTCGTCACGGATGGGTTTACCGGCAACGTGGCGTTAAAAACAATCGAAGGAACGGCGATCGCTGTTTTTTCGATGTTAAAATCGGCGCTGACAAGCGGAGTAGTAAGTAAAATAGCGGCGCTTGCTTTAAAGCCGCAACTCATGCAATTGAAGAAAAAGATGGATTACGCTGAATATGGTGGGGCAGCGCTGTTCGGTTTACGTGCACCTGTCATTAAAGCGCACGGTTCATCGGATGCCCACGCTATTTTTCATGCCGTACGCCAAGCGCGTGATATGGTCGCCAACGAAGTCGTACAAACGGTGAAACAATCGATCGCGGAAATTACAAAATAAGAGGTGCTGTGATGGGGAAAATCGCATTTATTTTTCCAGGACAAGGTTCACAAACAGTCGGGATGGGAAAAGAATGGGCGGAAAAAGATGAGAAGGTAGCATCGATTTTTCGCCAAGCAGATGAACGATTGCAAATGTCTTTGTCACAACTTATTTTTGAAGGACCACAAGACGTATTAACAAAAACAGAAAACGCTCAGCCAGCATTGCTCACGACAAGCATCGCATTTTTTCAAAAAGTAAAAGAAGCGGGCATTCATCCGCATTATGTAGCAGGACATAGCCTCGGAGAATATAGCGCGCTCGTTGCAGCGTCTGTGCTGTCGTTTTCTGATGCGGTACATGCGGTGCGGAAGCGTGGGGAATTAATGGAAAAAGCCGTTCCAGCACGACAAGGAACGATGGCGGCGGTGCTTGGCATGGATGAGGCGACGTTACAGCAAGTCGTTGATGAAGTGACGACACAATCATCGCCTGTTCAATTAGCCAACTTAAACTGCCCGGGACAAATTGTCATTTCCGGAGCAAAAGAAGCGGTTGAGCGAGCGTCACAACTTGCAAAAGAAAAAGGGGCAAAACGAGTCATTCCACTTGAAGTAAGCGGACCGTTTCACTCCATTTTAATGAAGCCAGCGGCAGAGCAGTTTTCATCTGTGCTCGATACGCTGTCGTTTCAAGAAAGTGCTGTGCCAGTCATTTCAAACGTGACAGCTGAGCCGATGACAAATGCAACGGAAATAAAACAACGTCTTGTTGAACAATTGTATTCGCCTGTTCGTTGGGAGCAATCGATTCAAACGATGATCGATCTTGGTGTACATACGTTCATCGAAATCGGTCCTGGAAAAGTATTAAGCGGTCTAGTGAAAAAAATAAACCGTCATGTCAACGTCTATTCGATTTTTGATGAAGCTTCGTTTGCAGCGACGGTGACTGCGTTGAAAGGAGAATGAAGATGGAAGGAAAAGTAGCGATTGTGACAGGGGCGTCACGTGGAATCGGACGTGAAATTGCTTTACATCTCGCTCGCCTCGGTGCAAAAGTAGCGGTCAATTATGCAGGGAGCGAAGCGAAAGCGAATGAAGTTGTTGCCCAAATTGTTGAACATGGTGGCGAAGCGTTCGCTGTGCAAGCCGATGTGGCAAATGGCGAAGCGGTCGAGCGCATGGTGAAAGAAGTGCTTGAACGCTGGGGGCGCGTTGACATTTTAGTAAACAACGCAGGCATTACGCGCGACAATTTGCTTATGCGCATGAAAGAAGAAGAATGGGATGCAGTCATTAACACAAACTTAAAAGGCGTCTTTTTATGTACGAAAGCTGTCACCCGTCCGATGATGAAACAACGTTACGGAAGAATTGTAAACGTCGCATCGATCGTTGGCGTGAGCGGCAACCCTGGTCAAGCAAACTACGTTGCAGCGAAAGCAGGCGTCATTGGTCTGACGAAAACGGCAGCAAAAGAACTCGCGAGCCGAAACATTACGGTGAACGCTGTTGCGCCTGGATTTATTACGACAGATATGACAGACCAATTAAGCGAAGATGTGCGCCAAGCGATGTTGCAACAAATTCCGCTCGCGCGCTTCGGAAATCCAGAAGATATCGCCCGTGTCGTCGCGTTTCTTGTTTCAGATGGGGCAAGCTATATGACAGGGCAAACGATTCACGTCGATGGCGGCATGGTCATGTAAAAATTCGTTTTATTTTCTGATATAATTCAGTATAATGGCTTGAGGGGAGGTGAATAAAATGGCAGACGTATTAGAGCGTGTAACGAAAATTATCGTAGATCGCCTTGGTGTCGAGGAGTCACAAGTGACGCTTGAATCTTCATTCAAAGAAGATTTAGGAGCAGATTCGCTTGATGTCGTTGAGCTTGTTATGGAGTTAGAAGACGAATTTGATATGGAAATTTCAGATGAAGAGGCGGAGAAAATTGTTACTGTCGGTGACGCAGTAAACTACATAAAAAGCCGTCTATCATAATAAGCAAAGTCCCGTTTTGTAAGCGGGGCTTTCTATGCTTTTTACGTTTATAGTTGGGGGTTCATATGCATGTCGAAGCAACGACCGTACATGAAGTTTAAACAGTTTCAAGAGCAAATAGGCATTTTTTTTCGCGATGAAAAATTGCTCATCCAAGCATTTACCCATTCATCATATGTGAATGAGCATCGAAAGCGGCTACACGAAGATAACGAGCGCCTTGAATTTTTAGGAGATGCCGTCCTTGAATTAACCGTTTCGCAATATTTATTTGAACAGTTTCCGCAAATGAGCGAAGGGGAATTAACAAAACTGCGGGCGGCGATCGTTTGCGAACCGTCGCTTGTTACGTTCGCTCATGCGCTATCGTTTGGCGATCTCGTTTTGCTTGGCAAAGGAGAAGAACTAACGGGGGGACGAATGCGTCCATCGTTGTTAGCGGACGTGTTTGAAGCTTTTATTGGAGCGCTTTATTTAGATCAAGGGATCGAGGCAGTTGTACAATTTTTAGGGAAAACGATGTTCCCGAAAATTCGCGAAGGTGCTTTTTCTCATGTGATGGATTACAAAAGTCAACTACAAGAGCTCGTACAACGTGATGGCAATGGTGTTTTAGAATATAAAATTTTACAAGAACGAGGTCCTGCACATAATAAAGAGTTCGTATCGCGCGTATCGTTAAACGGGGAAGAGCTTGGCGTTGGCATTGGTCGCTCGAAAAAAGAGGCAGAACAACGCGCCGCACAAATGGCATTAGCTAAGCTAAAACAATCAAAACAAGGCTGATCCGGTGCGAAAGGACAGCCTTGCTTGTTGTTACATCTTTAAGATAAAGGGGGATACAAGTGTTCCTCAAACGATTAGAAGCTATCGGATTTAAATCTTTTGCAGATCGCATTTCAATCGATTTTGTTCCGGGGATGACGGCCATCGTCGGTCCGAACGGAAGCGGAAAAAGCAACATTACAGATGCGATTCGTTGGGTGCTCGGGGAGCAATCAGCGAAGTCGCTTCGTGGAGCAAAAATGGAAGACGTTATCTTTTCAGGGAGCGAATCGCGCAAGCCGTTAAACGTTGCGGAAGTGACATTAACGCTTGATAATAGCGATCAATTTTTGCCGCTTGAATACGAAGAAGTCAGTGTAACAAGACGTGTGTATCGCTCTGGAGATAGCGAATTTTTTATTAATAAACAGCCGTGTCGCTTAAAAGATATTGTCGATTTATTTATGGATTCAGGCGTTGGTCGTGAAGCGTTTTCGATCATTAGCCAAGGAAAAGTCGAAGAAATTTTAAGCAGTAAACCGGAAGATCGTCGCATGATTTTTGAAGATGCAGCCGGTGTGTTAAAATATAAAATGAGGAAAAAAAAGGCTGAACACAAGTTGAACGAAACAGAAGATCATTTACAGCGCGTGCAAGATATTTTACATGAATTAAACCAACAACTAGAACCGTTGAAACAACAAGCGTCCATTGCGAAAGAATATATCGAGAAAAAAGAACAATTACAAACGTACGAAGTCGGGCTAATCGTCTATGAAATTGAACAGCTACACGAAAAATGGGAAGCGTTAAAAGAACAGCTCGCTTTACATGAACAAAGCGAGATCGAATTAGCAACGACGTTACAAAAAGAAGAAGCGCACATCGCTGAATTGCGTCATGAACTGACGGCGCTTGATGAGTCGATTGACGGCCTACAACAAGTGTTATTGCTTGTGAGCGAAGAGCTCGAAAAAATGGAAGGAAAAAAGCAAGTATTAAAAGAGCGAAAAAACAACGCTCATAAGCAACAAAACCAAATTGAACAAACGATGGCCCAATTGGCTGAGCGCGAACGTGTACTGGAAGCGACTATTGCAGAAAAAAAGAAGTTGCTTCAACAGCTTCAAACAAATGTGCAAGCGCTTCAAGCGGAATTAAAAGAAAAAAACAACGTGCTTTCTGCTTACGGTCCGAAAGCGGAGGCAGAAATTGAACGGCTCAAAAGTGAATATATCGATCTCGTCCATGAACAAGCGACGTTAAAAAACGAACGGACGCACACGGAAGCACAGTTGCAAAAAAACGAAGAGAAACAACGACAGCTGATCGCTGCAAACGACGAGCATATTCAGGCATACGAGCAAATCGTTCAACAATGGGAACAAAAGCAACAGCTTGTTCACAAATTACAACAGCGCATCGCCGAGCAAGAAGAAGCAATGAAAGCAAAAGAACAACAATTAACGGCGCAAAAAGAACAATATCGCAAAAAAGAAGCGACGTTATATGAAGCGTATCAATACGTGCAAAAGATGAAATCAAAAAAAGAAATGCTTGAAGCGATGCAGCAAGAATATGCTGGATTTTTCCAAGGTGTAAAAGAAGTATTAAAAGCAAAAGATCGCCTTCAAGGCATTCATGGGGCTGTCGTTGAACTGATGACGGTGCCGTCTGAGCTAGAGACGGCGATCGAAGTGGCGCTCGGCGGAGCAGCGCAACATATCGTTGTAGAAAACGAACAAAGCGCACGCGAAGCGATTCAGTTTTTAAAGCGACAGGCGTACGGACGAGCTACTTTTTTACCGCTCAACGTCATTCAAGGAAAATCGCTTCCTCCATCTGTGCGAGCGGATATGGCGAAACATCCAGCGTATGTTGGCGTCGCTTCCGAATTAATTACGTTTGAAGCAACGTACGCGCAAGTGATGACAAACATTCTTGGAACGGTCATTATTACGCGGGACTTAAAAGGGGCGAATGAGCTCGCTCGCCAACTGCAATATCGCTATCGTTTCGTCACGCTTGACGGGGATGTCGTGAATCCTGGTGGAGCGATGACGGGAGGAACGGTAAACAAACAGACGAGTTCATTATTAAGTCGTACGCGTGAACTTGAAGAAGTGACAGCAAGTTTTCGCGAAATCGAACGAAAAACGATTGAACTCGAACAGCGCATCCAGCGTGAAAAAGAGGCGATTGCCCAAGCAGAACAGCAACGGGAACATCTTTATGCGGAACTAGAAGCAAACCGCATGGCGCTGCAAGAAGAAAAAAGCGCATGGACGGAACTAGATCTCCGGAAAAAACATATGGATGAGCGACTAGCTGTATATCGCTATGAACGACAAACGCTCGAAGAAGAAAAACAACAGCTGACCGCTCGACTTCACGATGTCATACAACAGCTTGATAAGCTAGAGAAAAAAATCGCTCATATTGACGAACAAGTACAGCGATGGACAGAAAAAAAACAGCTCGAACAACAATCAAAAGAACAAATGCAAGAACAGCTGACCGCTTTAAAAGTCGCGCTCGCAGAAAAGCAAGAACACGTAAGAAATGAAGAACAACATGTGCGTCGACTTGTCGAAGAATGGGAAGAAACGAAACGAACGCGCGCAAAAATGGAAGAGGAGCGGCATCAACTCATCCATCATATGAACGAGCAAACGGAAGATGAACAACAGCTCGAACGAATATGCCAAGAAAAAACGAAGCAAAAAGAAGAAACGATTCAACTGATCGCAAGTCGGCGTGAACAGCGACTACAATACCAAACGAAGCTTGAACAGCTCGAAAAAGAAATAAAAGAGCTGAAACGTCAACATAAACAGTTAACGGATACGTTAAAAGACGAAGAAGTGAAACTTGCACGTTTTGATATGGAGTTAGATCATTTGTTGAACCGACTTCGTGAAGAATATAAACTATCGTTTGAAGCGGCAAAAGAAGCGTTCCCGCTCCACATCCCAGCGCAAGAAGCCCGGAAAAAAGTAAAGCTCATTCAACTGGCGATTGATGAGCTTGGGACGGTGAACCTTGGCGCCATTGAAGAATATGAACGTGTATTCGAGCGCCATCGCTTTTTAACGGAACAAAAAGAAGATTTACAACGCGCGAAAGATACACTTTATCAAGTAATTGACGAAATGGACGATGAAATGAAACGAAGATTTGCGGCGACGTTTGAACAAATTCGTGCCCAATTTGGGCGCGTGTTCGTCGAATTGTTTGGAGGGGGAAAAGCGGATTTAAAGCTGACCGATCCGAACGATTTACTTCATACAGGTGTCGATATCGTCGCACAGCCGCCGGGCAAAAAACTGCAACATTTAAGTTTATTATCAGGCGGGGAACGAGCCCTTACTGCGATTGCGCTTTTATTTGCTATTTTAAACGTTCGACCTGTTCCGTTTTGCGTGCTCGATGAAGTGGAAGCTGCACTAGATGAAGCAAACGTGCAACGATATGCGAAATATTTAAAGAAATTTAGCAACGAAACGCAATTTATCGTCATTACTCATCGAAAAGGAACGATGGAAGAAGCGGACGTATTGTACGGAGTAACGATGCAACAATCAGGCGTATCGAAACTTGTTTCTGTTCGATTGGAAGAAGCAGCTGGAAAGAAAGGATGAGAAACGGTGAGCTTTTTTAAAAAGTTAAAAGAAAAAATTGCAAAACAAGCGGATACAGTGACGGAAAAGTTTAAGCGCGGCTTAGAAAAAACGCGCGACTCTTTTGCAGGAAAAGTGAATGACTTAATTGCCCGCTATCGAAAAGTGGATGAAGAGTTTTTTGAAGAACTAGAAGAAATTTTAATTGCGTCAGACGTTGGTGTGGCAACGGTCATGGATTTTATTGATGAGTTGAAAATGGAAGTGAAGCGCCGCAACATTCAAGACCCGAAAGAAATGTATAGCGTCATTTCCGAAAAACTCATCGATATATATCAAGCGAGCGGCGATGAAACGACAGAATTAAACATTCAGCCAAACGGTTTAACGGTCATTTTATTTGTCGGTGTCAACGGTGTCGGAAAAACGACGACGATCGGAAAGCTCGCGTATAAATTAAAAAACGAAGGAAAAAAAGTGATGCTTGCGGCAGGCGATACGTTCCGTGCTGGGGCGATTGAACAGTTAGAAGTATGGGGAGAGCGAGTAGGCGTCGAAGTGATTAAACAGTCAGCAGGCTCCGATCCGGCTGCGGTGATGTACGATGCGATTCAAGCGGCGAAATCGCGCAACGTTGACATTTTGTTGTGTGATACAGCTGGTCGCTTGCAAAATAAAGTGAACTTAATGAAAGAGCTTGAAAAAGTGAAACGCGTCATTGAACGAGAAGTACCAGGTGCACCGCATGAAGTGTTGCTCGTGTTAGATGCAACGACGGGACAAAATGCGATGAGCCAAGCGAAGACGTTTAAAGAAGCGACGAATGTGACCGGCATCGTGTTAACAAAGCTTGACGGAACAGCAAAAGGGGGCATCGTGTTAGCGATCCGCCACGAGCTAAACATCCCGGTGAAATTTGTCGGGTTAGGAGAGAAAATGGACGATTTAGAGCCGTTTCAAGCAGAACAATTCGTTTACGGACTATTTTCATCGTTTATGGAACGTGAAGAAGCGCAAGGAGAATAACTTGACAGCATCGGTTAAAACATATACACTAAAGTCATGTAAAGGCGTTTCACTTAACAGGGGGGAGTTTCATGCTAGAAAAAACAACGAGAATGAACTACTTATATGACTTTTACCAATCGTTGTTGACACCGAAGCAGCGGAACTATATGTCCCTTTATTACTTAGACGATTACTCCCTCGGTGAAATTGCCGAAGAGTACGAAGTGAGTCGTCAAGCTGTATACGATAACATTAAACGGACGGAAGCGATGCTAGAGGATTATGAGCAAAAACTATTGCTGTTTCAAAAGTTTCAACAGCGGCAAAAGCTATTGCATTCGTTAAAAACGCATATTGCCGAACGCTATCCGAACGATGAAGAGCTGGTAAAGCTCGTTGCGGAGTTGGAGAAATTAGAGTAGGGGGCGGTAACGATGGCATTTGAAGGATTGGCCGACCGTCTGCAACATGTCATGAATAAAATTCGTGGCAAAGGCAAAGTCACGGAAGCCGATGTAAAAGAAATGATGCGCGAAGTGCGGCTAGCGTTATTAGAAGCTGACGTCAATTTTAAAGTCGTCAAAGACTTTGTGAAAAAAGTAAGCGAGCGAGCTGTCGGACAAGAAGTGTTAAAAAGTTTGACCCCGGGGCAGCAAGTCATCAAAGTCGTCAAAGAAGAATTGACGGAATTGATGGGAGGAGAAAATAGCAAAATTGCTGTCGCAAGCCGTCCGCCAACCGTCGTTATGATGGTCGGCTTGCAAGGGGCAGGAAAAACGACGACGACGGGGAAATTAGCGAACTTACTGCGCAAAAAACATAATCGCAAACCGTTGCTCGTCGCCGCTGACATTTATCGTCCAGCGGCGATCAAACAGCTTGAAACGCTAGGTAAACAATTGAACATCCCTGTGTTTTCGCTCGGTGATCAAGTAAGCCCAGTTGAAATCGCAAAGCAAGCGATCGCAAAAGCGAAAGAAGAACACCACGATTATGTGTTAATCGATACCGCAGGGCGACTGCACATCGACGAAGCGCTCATGGACGAATTAAAACAAATCAAAGAAGTGACGAAACCGGATGAAATTTTCCTCGTCGTCGATGCGATGACAGGACAAGATGCGGTAAACGTCGCGCAAAGCTTTAACGAACAGCTTGGCTTAACAGGCGTCATTTTGACGAAGCTCGATGGCGATACGCGTGGCGGAGCGGCGTTGTCGATTAAAGCGGTCACAAACACGCCAATTAAATTCGTCGGTATGGGCGAAAAGCTCGATGCGCTTGAACCGTTTCATCCAGAGCGGATGGCATCGCGCATTTTAGGCATGGGCGACGTACTGACGCTCATTGAAAAAGCGCAAGCCGCCGTCGATGAAGAAAAAGCAAAAGAGCTCGAACAAAAAATGCGCACCGCATCATTTACCCTTGACGACTTTTTAGAACAGCTTGGACAAGTGCGCAAACTTGGTCCGCTTGATGAAATTTTAAAAATGTTGCCGGGTGCGAACAAAGTGAAAGGGCTCAACAACTTACAAATTGATGAAAAACAAATTAGCCGCGTCGAAGCGATTATTCGCTCAATGACAAAAGAAGAAAAAATGAACCCAGACATCATTAACTCAAGCCGCAAAAAGCGAATCGCCAAAGGAAGCGGAACGACGGTTCAAGACGTCAACCGCTTGTTGAAACAGTTTGACGAAATGAAAAAAATGATGAAAATAATGACAACTATGCCAAAAGGGAAAAAGAAAGGGTTCCGTTTCCCGTTCATGTAAACAAAATGATAGTGTTAAGAAAAAACACTTTACAAACAAAACGTTTATTGCTAATATACTATCTTGTGTGAAATATTTTCGGAGGTGCTACAATTATGGCAGTAAAAATTCGTTTAAAACGTATGGGTGCAAAAAAATCACCATTTTATCGTATCGTTGTTGCAGACTCTCGTTCTCCACGTGACGGTCGTTTCATCGAAACAATCGGCACATACAACCCGTTAACAGAGCCTGCAGAAATTAAAATTAACGAAGAACTTGCATTAAAATGGTTGCAAAACGGTGCGAAACCATCTGACACGGTGCGCAACTTGCTTTCAAAACAAGGAATTTTAGAAAAATTCCACAACTTAAAGTACGGAAAGTAATGTATGAAAACGTTGCTTGAGACGATTGTTCGGTCACTTGTCGATCATCCGGAATGCGTCGTCATTCGCGAAACGGAACAGCAACAATCGATCACATATTCGATTGCCCTTCATCACGAAGACGTTGGGAAAGTGATCGGAAAAAACGGACGAATCATTCAAGCGATTCGCACCGTTGTTCAAGCAGCAAACGAGTCGAAGAAGCGAATAGACGTACGCATCGAAGAGTAAGGGAGAGGGAGATACCTCCCCTTTTTTCGTTCAGAAAGGCGGTGCGCCATGAAAATTATTCAAACGGTTGAAGTAAGACAACGATTGACGGAAAAAAGTAAGCAACAACTTATTCAACAATTGACGGCACAAAAACGACAGCTTGAACAACAATGTGAACAGCTTATTTTTGAACAAAAACGAATGGAAAAGCAAACATCGTTTCCACCGAAACAAATTAAAGAAAAATTTGAGCGAGAAATGCAAGTTCGACGTCAAAAAATAGCGGAACTTGACTTCCTTCTCGAACAATTGCACATATTACCGATAGGAAGCGAAATAAAAGAACGAGAGGTGGAAGCGATTATCGACGTTCACATCGGTGATCGTTGGTCGCCTCAAAAAACGATTATTATTGAAGATGGAATTGTTGTTGACATACGCGAGGGGTGATCGTTGTGAAATGGTTTAATGTCGGAAAAATTGTCAATACGCACGGCATTCGCGGTGAAGTGCGCGTCATTTCACGCACAGATTTTGCGCAAGAACGGTATAAAATCGGAAATGTGCTATATATTTTTATGGAAAACGAGCCGCCAATTGAAGTGAAAGTGGCGAGCCATCGAGTTCATAAGTCGTTTGATTTATTGACGTTTGAAGGATATGACAACATCAATTTAGTTGAAAAATTCAAAGGTGCGATGATTAAAGTGCCAGAAAGCCAACTTCAACCGCTTGATGAAGGAGAATATTATTTCCACGAAATTATCGGATGCACCGTTGTGACCGAAGATGGCGAAACGATTGGGGAAGTAAAGGAAATTTTAACGCCAGGGGCAAACGATGTATGGGTCGTGAAATGGAAAAAAGGCGGAGATGTATTTATCCCTTACATTGCCGATGTCGTCAAACAAGTCGATGTCGAAAATAAAACGATTACCATTCATGTTATGGAAGGATTGCTTGACGAATGAAAATCGACGTGCTCACTTTATTTCCAACAATGTTTACTGGCGTGCTTCAAGAGTCGATTTTGAAACGGGCGCAAGAAAAAGGAGCGGTTACGTTTCAGCTCGTCAATTTCCGCGAGTTTGCCGATAATAAACACCAAACGGTAGATGACTATCCTTATGGCGGTGGCGCGGGGATGGTATTAAAACCACAACCGATTTTCGATGCGGTCGATCATTTAACGAAACAGAGCGAACATCGCCCGCGCATTATTTTACTTTGCCCACAAGGAGAACGCTACACACAAAAAAAGGCGGAGGAACTCGCCAAAGAACAACATTTAATTTTCATTTGCGGCCATTACGAAGGATATGATGAGCGCATTCGTGAGCATGTCGTAACGGATGAAATTTCAATTGGAGATTATGTGTTAACAGGCGGAGAGCTGGCGGCGATGGTCGTCATTGATAGCGTCGTTCGCTTGCTTCCGGGCGTGCTCGGCAACGAACATTCCTCTGTCCATGATTCATATAGCTCTGGCTTACTTGAACATCCGCATTATACGCGTCCTGCGGATTTTCGAGGCATGAAAGTACCAGATGTTCTTCTTTCTGGCAACCATCGTTTAATTGAAGAGTGGCGTCAAAAAGAATCGTTGCGTCGTACGTGGTTGCGACGACCAGATTTACTTGAGACGTATGAACTAACAGAACAGCAAAAAAAATGGATTGAACAATGGAAAAAAAATGAGCGGTAACTCTTGCATCCGATACATCTTTATGCTAGTATAAACGTTGTGACTTACGTCGCACGTAAAACGATGTTCCGCTGCTATGAACGATAAACATAAGCAAGAGCATCTGTTGGAAGGAGATGAATATGATGCATCATTTAATTCAAGAAATTACAAAAGAACAACTACGTAACGATCTTCCTGAATTCCGCCCTGGTGACACAGTGCGCGTTCACGTAAAAGTTGTCGAAGGAAACCGTGAGCGTATCCAAGTATTTGAGGGCGTTGTCATCAAGCGTCGTGGTGGTGGAATTAGCGAAACATTTACAGTACGTAAAGTATCTTACGGTGTAGGTGTTGAGCGTACATTCCCATTACACACGCCGAAGATTGCGAAATTAGAAGTTGTTCGTCGCGGTAAAGTTCGTCGCGCGAAATTGTACTACTTGCGTCAACTCCGCGGTAAAGCAGCACGCATCAAAGAAATCATCTAACAAAAGAAATGATTGCGAGGAGCTTGATCATCAAGCTCCTTTTTCATAAGATAAGAAAGTACAAAATTTCAGATTCATGTCTAGCTCCAAGCGCCATCGGCTCGAGTCGCTTCGCCCCACACTGCGGCGGCGACAGCCTCCTCGGTGGGGCTTGTGCGCTCTTCGCCGATAGGCGGGCGCTTTGCGCTTTTCTTAACATTCATCATATAGGTGGGAGACGGATGGAAAAACAAAAAAACGAATGGTTTGAATGGCTGAAAGCAATTGTTATTGCGGTGGCGTTAGCAGGAGGCATTCGCTATTTCATTTTTGCCCCGATTATCGTTGAAGGGGAATCGATGATGCCGACGTTACATAACCAAGATCGTATGATTGTCAATAAAATAGCATACAAAATTGGCGAACCAGAACGATTTGATATTATTGTGTTCCATGCGGAAGAAGGAAAAGACTATATTAAGCGCGTCATTGGGCTGCCGGGCGATCGCATTGAATATAAAAATGATACGTTATACGTGAACGGAAAGCCGTATAAAGAGCCTTATTTAGACGAAGAGAAAAAGCAAGTATTTGACGGCCCACTAACAGAGTCGTTTACACTAGAAGAACTATGGGGACAAAAAACAGTTCCAGAAGGTCATTTATTCGTGCTCGGAGATAATCGTCGATACAGCAAAGATAGCCGTCATATCGGCTTTATTCCAATGGATAAAGTCGTAGGCAAAACGTCGGTCGTCTATTGGCCGCTTTCTGATGCGCGAATTGTTGAATAACATCATACAAAGTAGGTGGCAGCAATGACGATTCAATGGTTTCCCGGCCATATGGCGAAGGCGAAACGAGAAGTAACAGAAAAATTAAAGCTCATTGATATCGTATTTGAACTTGTTGATGCGCGCATTCCGATGTCATCCCGCAATCCGTTAATTGATGAAATTGTCGCAAATAAGCCGCGCATCATGTTGTTAAATAAAGCGGATATGGCTGACCCAGATGTTACAAAGCAATGGATTGATTTTTTCGCCGCGCAACAAATCGAAGCGATTGCGATCGACTCGCAAAGCGGAACGGGCGTGAAGCAAATTGTGACGGTCGCAAAAGAGAAGTTGCGCCCAAAGTTTGAAAAAATGATGGCTAAAGGAATTAAACGTCCTCGCGCGATGCGCGCGTTAATTGTCGGAATTCCAAACGTCGGAAAATCGACGCTCATTAACCGACTGGCAGGAAAACATATCGCCAAAACGGGCGATACACCAGGAGTGACGAAAGCACAACAATGGATTAAAGTCGGCAAAGAACTTGAACTGCTTGATACGCCAGGGATTTTATGGCCGAAGTTTGAAGACGAAGAAGTCGGATTGAAGCTTGCGACAACAGGGGCAATCAAAGATACGATTTTAAATTTACAAGATGTTGCCGTATATGCGTTGCGCTTTTTAGCTGCCCATTATCCTGACCGTTTAAAAGAACGGTACGCGCTTTCAGATATTCCAGAAGACATCGTTGTATTGTTTGATGAAATCGGAAAAAGACGAGGCTGTTTAGCTGCTGGAGGCGTCGTAGATTACGATAAAGTAGCTGAGCTTGTGTTGCGCGATATTCGCACAGAAAAATTAGGACGGCTCAGTTTTGATCGCCTGTAAGGTTCGCATAAGCGGGCCTTTATTTTTTTGCCAATTTGCCGATATAACATGTAAGGAGTGATCGAGCGTGAATATGCAAGAGATTAAACAACGACTACAAACGATTCATGATGAAACAGATGAATGGTTTCAACAACTATTACATGATGAGCGAAAAGGTGTCCAACGTCTCGTTCAACAATGGTATAAAAAAAAAGAAGCAGAAAAACGCGAAAGGGAACGTTTTTCGCATATGTTGCAATATGAACAGGCGCTATATGAAAAAGGAATGCGCTACATTGCTGGCGTAGATGAAGTGGGACGCGGTCCGCTCGCGGGCCCAGTTGTTGCCGCTGCGGTCATTTTGCCGAAAGACGTGTTTTTACCTCATTTGGACGATTCAAAAAAACTATCGGAAACGAAGCGAGAGCAATTGTTTTCTATTATTCAGCAAACGGCGCTTGCGATCGGCATCGGCATAGTGAGCGCCCGTGAAATTGATGAGCTAAACATTTACGAAGCGACGAAAAAAGCGATGGTGCAAGCCGTCCAAGCGCTTGCGATCGCTCCCGAACATTTGCTTATTGATGCGATGCACATTCCGCTATCTATTCCGCAAACATCTATCATTAAAGGAGATGCGCATAGTGCATCTATTGCGGCAAGCTCCATTATAGCGAAAGTGACGCGCGATCGGATGATGAAACAGCTAGGTGAGAAATATCCACAATATGGATTTGAAAAACATATGGGATACGGAACGAAAGCGCATATCCAAGCGATTGAACGATATGGTGTCATGGAAGAACATCGTCGTTCTTTTGCACCAATTCGTGAGCGAATGAAACGAGGGGAATGAAATGAACGTCCAATGGATGCGCACGTTATTTGACGATAGGCAAACGGTCCGCTTGCCGAAAGGACCGACGTTTCAAGTTGGCGACATGATTTACGGAAAAATCGAAAAAATCAATGAAGATCAAACGGCGCTCGTTCGCATCGGGGGTTATACGGTGACAGCGGAATTGCATTCACCTGTCAAAGAAGGTAGAACATATACGTTTCAAGTGCAAAAGACGACGCCGCTTGAGCTGAACATATTGCCGCGTCCAGCAAAGCTGACAGATGAAGAAAGCGTCATTCGCCATTTCCGTCTACCCGAGAATGAACAAACGAAAGCGCTCGTTCGTTGGATGATGAATGAATCATTTTCGTTTAAAAAGAACGACATGGCGCTCATTCGGCAATGGTTGCGAACAGGCGGTGAAAAAGAGGTGCAAGCAATCAAATGGCTATTGATGCACGATTTGCCGCTTCATGACGATGTGTTTCGTGCGCTCGTTACTTTACAACATGATCAGCCGTTATATGAACAACGGCTTATGCTTGCGTCGCTCATTGATCGCGCTCATCCGAAAGGAACGTTAGCGACGCTTTCTGCTCATTTGCGTCATATACCAACGCTTTCCTCTTTTTCGCCTGAACATATGCAACGATTGTTTGAAGAAACGATGAAACAACAAGACGAATGGCTCGTTTTATTGCAAACAGCAGCAGAAGAAGCAACAGGTGAGTTGAAAGCGGAGATCACCTCATTACTTGATCGGATGAAAGCATATCAGTTGTTATCAACAAACAGCAATTCGCTTCAACATATATTTACGCAATTTCCGTTACTCATCGGGACGCATGCAACGGATGTGACGATTCAATGGCGCGGAAAACAAAGAGAAAACGGAAAAATGGATACAGACTATTGTCGCATTTTATTTTATTTGACGATGGCGACGTTAAAAGAAACGATTGTAGACGTTCACATTCAACAACGCATCGTTCATATTTCAATCATCAACGACACGCCCCATGTAGAACTGTACGCATCCGCCCTTGAGCCGTCACTAAAGGAGAAGCTCGCTGAACATGGCTACACGCTTTCTGCCGTTTCCGTTAAACCGCCGATGAACAAGCGAAGCGAACGGTTACTTGTTGAACCATTTTCTTATAAAGGAGTCGATTACCGCGTATGAAACGAAAACGTGCCGTTGCTTTGTCGTACAACGAACAACATATTGCCCCCGTCGTTGTGGCAAAAGGGGAAGGAATGGTTGCCGAGCGTATCATTGAACGCGCGAAACAATACGACGTCCCGATTTACGAAGATCAAACGCTCGCGACAATGCTTAGTCAATTACAATTGAACGAAACGATTCCAGAGGAGCTGTACAAAGTCGTTGCTGAAGTATTTGCATTTATTTATCAAATAGAAAAAAAGGTGGAGGAGCGCTCGTGACCGTCGCTTCTTTTTCTTTTGTTAAAGAATTTTCTGTCTAAATGGTAGACAACTGACAAAGTATCATTATACAATGAAAGCGCTAGTACTTTTATTTTTATACATAGGAGGATGGGGTATGAATATTCATGAGTATCAAGGAAAAGAGATCCTCAGAAGCTACGGAGTGAGCGTACCGAACGGCCGTGTGGCGTTTACGGTTGAAGAAGCGGTCGAGGCAGCGAAAGCGCTTGGCAGTAGCGTTTGTGTCGTCAAGGCGCAAATTCATGCCGGCGGTCGCGGAAAAGCAGGGGGTGTAAAAGTCGCAAAAAGTTTAGAAGAAGTTCGTACATACGCGAGTGAGCTATTAGGAAAAGTGCTCGTTACGCACCAAACAGGTCCAGAAGGAAAAGAAGTGAAACGTCTTTTGATCGAAGAAGGATGCGACATTAAAAAAGAATATTACATCGGCCTTGTTGTTGACCGTGCGACATCCCGCGTTGTTTTAATGGGATCTGAAGAAGGCGGAACAGAAATTGAAGAAGTAGCAGCAAAAACGCCAGAGAAAATTTTTAAAGAGTACATTGACCCAGCTGTCGGCTTACAAGCGTTTCAAGCGCGCCGCATGGCGTTTAACATCAACATTCCGAAAGAGCTTGTCAACCAAGCGGTCAAATTTATGTTAGGCTTATATCAAGTATTCGTCGAAAAAGATTGCTCGATCGCTGAAATTAACCCGCTCGTTGTTACAGGAGACGGAAAAGTGATGGCGCTCGATGCGAAGTTAAACTTTGATTCTAACGCGTTATATCGCCATAAAGACATTTTAGAATATCGCGATTTAGACGAAGAAGATCCGAAAGAAATTGAAGCATCAAAATATGATTTAAACTACATTTCGCTTGACGGAAACATCGGTTGCATGGTTAATGGTGCAGGCTTAGCGATGGCGACAATGGACATTATTAAATATTATGGCGGCGAGCCAGCAAACTTTTTAGATGTTGGTGGCGGTGCGACGACAGAAAAAGTAACGGAAGCATTTAAAATCATTTTATCTGATCCGAAAGTAAAAGGCATTTTCGTGAACATTTTCGGGGGCATTATGAAATGCGACGTGATCGCAAACGGGATTGTTGAAGCGACAAAACAAGTCGGTTTAAACCTTCCGCTCGTCGTTCGTTTAGAAGGAACAAACGTCGAATTAGGGAAAAAGATTTTAGAACAGTCTGGACTAAACATTACAGCCGCTGAATCGATGGCAGACGGCGCGCAAAAAATCGTTTCGCTAGTAAGCTAATAGAAGGGATGGGAGAAACGTGAGCGTTTTTGTTAATAAAGATACGAAAGTAATCGTGCAAGGAATTACAGGTTCACAAGGATTGTTCCATACAAAACAAATGATCGAATACGGCACAAACATCGTTGGCGGTGTCACACCAGGAAAAGGTGGAACAGAAGTAGAAGGTGTGCCTGTATTTGATACGGTTTCCGAAGCGGTTGAAAAAACAGGAGCGAACGCTTCTGTCATCTATGTTCCGCCGGCATTTGCTGCGGATGCCATTATGGAAGCTGTCGATGCAGAAATCGACTTAGTTGTTTGTATTACAGAAGGCATTCCTGTATTGGATATGGTGAAAGTGAAGCGCTATATGGAAGGAAAGAAAACGCGTCTCATCGGTCCGAACTGCCCTGGCGTCATTACGCCGGAAGAATGTAAAATCGGCATTATGCCAGGTTACATTCATAAAAAAGGTCACGTCGGTATCGTTTCGCGCTCTGGTACGTTAACGTATGAAGCTGTTCACCAATTAACACAAGCAGGCATCGGTCAATCGACAGCGGTTGGCATTGGTGGTGACCCAGTGAACGGTACAAACTTTATCGACGTATTAAAGGCGTTTAACGAAGATGAAGACACATATGCGGTCATTATGATCGGTGAAATTGGTGGAACAGCAGAAGAAGAAGCGGCAGAATGGGTCAAAGCGAACATGACAAAACCGGTTGTCGGTTTTATTGGTGGACAAACAGCTCCTCCAGGAAAGCGCATGGGACATGCGGGTGCGATTATTTCTGGTGGCAAAGGAACAGCCGCAGAAAAAATTCAAACGATGACAGCATGCGGCATTAAAGTGGCTGAAACGCCATCTGTGATCGGCGAAACGCTCATCTCTGTATTAAAAGAACGCGGTTTATACGAGAAGTGTAAAACACATTAATCGTTCAATCGTCCTAAGGAGCAGACCTTAGGACGATTTTTATCAAAGGAGGGGTATGATGTACGATACAGATCGCGAAAGGCTTATTCATTTGCATCATTGTCGTGGGATCGGATGGAAAAGCATCGCGCGCTTGCTTGATGTTGATCCATCCCTTACCTCGATTTTTCATCTTTCTTCTCATCAACTTCAACGATTACTCGCCATCCCCGAAAAACATTTCGCTGCTTTTTTCCATGATTTGCATTGTCACAAATTGAAACGTATGATAAAAACATATGAGGAGCAAAACATTCATATTGTAACAATTAAGGACGATGAATACCCAGAGTGGCTTAAACATATATACGATCCGCCTTGGGTACTATATGCGAAAGGAAACGTGCAATTGTTGAAGCGGAAAAAATTAATAAGCGTCGTCGGGACACGAACACCAACTCGTCAAGGAATGGCAGCGATGCACATCGTTCTTCCGCCGCTCATCCAACACGGGTGGGTCATTGTGAGCGGATTAGCGAAAGGTGTCGATGCTGAAGCGCATCGTTTATGTTTACGCCATAACGGTGAAACCATTGCGGTCATGGCGGGGGGATTGCGTTATATATATCCTCCTGAAAACGAATCATTATTTCGACAATTAGCGACAACACAACTCGTTATTTCTGAGTATCCGCCGTTTGTTCGCCCACAAACATGGCATTTTCCGATGCGCAACCGGATCATTAGCGGTTTGTCTGTTGGCACGCTTGTCGTACAGGCGAAAGAACGAAGCGGCTCGCTCATCACTGCTCATTTTGCGCTCCAACAAGGAAGAGACGTGTTTGCGATCCCAGGTGACATCACGACGAAAGAAGCGCACGGAACGAACCGGTTAATCCAACAAGGAGCGAAATTAATCTTATCAAGCGACGATATCGAAGAGGAATTTCGACATCTTTTTACATGAGCGAAAGAAAAAATCGAAAAATGATGTTTGACAAATGAACGAATCATCATTAATAATAATGAAGATTTTATTTTACGAATTACCTCTTAAGGGAGGACAAAATGATGTCAGACTACTTAGTCATTGTAGAGTCGCCAGCAAAGGCGAAAACGATTGAAAGATACTTAGGAAAAAAGTATAAAGTAAAAGCATCGATGGGGCATGTGCGCGATTTGCCAAAAAGTCAAATGGGCGTTGATATACAAAACGATTATGAACCGAAGTATATTACGATTCGTGGCAAAGGTTCGGTCATTAAAGAGTTAAAAACAGCAGCGAAAAAGGCAAAAAAAGTATTCCTTGCCGCCGACCCGGATCGCGAAGGGGAAGCGATCGCTTGGCACTTGGCACATTTGCTTGATTTAAATACGGACTCCCCATGTCGCGTTGTATTTAACGAAATTACAAAAGATGCGATTAAACAGTCGTTTGAACAACCGCGCGCCATTAATATGCATTTAGTTCATGCACAACAAGCGCGGCGCGTGCTCGATCGCCTTGTCGGCTACAACATTAGCCCGTTGCTTTGGAAAAAAGTAAAAAAAGGGTTGAGCGCAGGGCGTGTGCAATCTGTTGCGCTTCGCTTAATTATTGATCGTGAAAAAGAAATTCAATCGTTTCAACCAGAAGAATATTGGACGATTCAAGGGACGTTTGTCAAAGGCAATGACACATTTGAAGCGCAATTTTATCGTCTAGATAACGAAACGTTCGATTTAAAAACAGAACAAGATGTACAACATGTGTTAAGCCATATGCAAGGCAATGAATTTGTCGTCACATCGGTAACGAAAAAAGAGCGAAAGCGCAATCCGGTTGCACCATTCATTACATCGTCATTGCAACAAGAGGCGGCACGGAAGTTGAATTTTCGCACGAAAAAGACGATGATGGTCGCACAACAGCTATACGAAGGAATTGATCTAGGAAGCGAAGGAACTGTCGGTTTAATTACATATATGCGTACAGACTCGACGCGTGTATCCGAGAGCGCTCAACAAGAGGCGATTCAGTATATTGAACAGACGTTCGGTACATCATATGTAGCAACAGAAAAAAGAAAAGAAAAACAAAAGGCGAACGCGCAAGATGCGCACGAAGCGATTCGCCCAACGTCCGTCTGGCGTCATCCGAGCGCCATTAAGCCGCATGTGACACGCGATCAATATCAGCTGTACAAACTCATTTGGGAGCGCTTTATCGCCAGTCAAATGGCCCCTGCTTTGCTAGATACGGTCGCGGTCGAACTTTCAAACGGTTCAGTCGTCTTTCGTGCGACTGGCTCGACAGTCAAATTTCCAGGATTTATGAAAGTATATGTGGAAGGAACAGACGATCCGAAAGATGAACAGCAACGATTATTGCCAGACTTTGTTGAAGGGGAGCGCGTATTTGGTAAAGATATTGAAGGAAAGCAACATTTTACACAGCCGCCACCGCGTTATACGGAAGCGCGCCTTGTCAAGACGTTAGAAGAGCTCGGCATCGGTCGTCCATCGACATATGCCCCGACGCTCGATACGATTCAAAAGCGCAATTATGTGACGCTTGAGAACAAACGATTCGTCCCAACAGAGCTTGGGGAAATTGTCCTTGATTTAATGATGCAATTTTTCCCGGAAATTTTAGACGTCGAGTTTACAGCAAAAATGGAAAAAAACTTAGACGACATTGAAGAAGGGAAAGTCGAATGGGTACGCATCATTGATGAATTTTATCGCGAGTTTGAAAAACGGTTAAAAGTGGCTGAAGTTGAAATGGAAAAAGTCGAAATAGCAGATGAATCAGCCGGTGTCGATTGCGATGTATGCGGAAGCCCAATGGTATATAAAATGGGGCGTTTCGGAAAGTTTATCGCTTGTTCAAATTTCCCACAATGCCGCAATACAAAAGCGATCGTCAAACATATTGGTGTGACATGTCCGCGCTGTCATGAAGGAAACATCGTCGAACGAAAAAGCAAAAAGAAGCGCATGTTTTATGGTTGCGATCGTTTCCCAACGTGCGATTTCGTTTCATGGGATAAACCGATCAATCGACCGTGTCCAAAATGCGGGGGCATGCTCGTTGAGAAAAAAGGGAAAAAGACCGTGCACGTTCAATGTACACAATGTGAATATAACGAACAACAGTAAGGTGAGGCGAATACCCTCACCCATTTTATCGAGGAGGGAATATGAATGGAAGTAACAGTCATTGGAGCAGGATTAGCAGGAAGTGAGGCGGCATGGCAACTCGCGAAGCGCGGCATTCGCGTCAAATTATATGAAATGCGCCCGGTGAAACAAACACCTGCGCATCATACGGACAAATTCGCAGAACTCGTATGCAGCAACTCCCTTCGCGCAAATACGTTAACGAATGCAGTTGGTGTGTTGAAAGAAGAAATGCGTCGGTTAGATTCCGTCATTATGAAAGCAGCGGACTCTTGTTCCGTGCCAGCTGGTGGAGCTTTAGCTGTCGACCGTCACGAATTTGCAGCGAAAGTCACAGACATGGTAGCGAATCATCCGAATGTGACGGTTGTGCGCGAAGAAGTAACAACAATTCCAACAGGCCCAACGATTATTGCGACAGGTCCGTTAACATCGCAGCCGCTTTCGGAACAGCTTCAAGCGTTGACAGGGGAAGAATATTTATATTTTTACGATGCGGCTGCACCGATTGTTGAGAAAGAAAGCATTGATATGGAAAAAGTGTATATCAAGTCTCGCTACGACAAAGGGGAAGCAGCATACATTAACTGCCCGATGACAGAAGAGGAGTTTGAACGATTTTATGATGCGCTCATTTCTGCTGAAACAGTGCCTTTAAAAGAGTTTGAAAAAGAAATTTATTTTGAAGGATGTATGCCAATTGAAGTGATGGCGCGGCGCGGCAAAAAGACGTTGTTGTTTGGACCAATGAAACCTGTCGGCTTAGAAGATCCGCGTACAGGGAAACGTCCTTTTGCCGTCGTCCAACTTCGCCAAGATGATGCGGCAGGAACGTTGTACAATATTGTCGGGTTTCAAACGCATTTAAAATGGGGTGCGCAAAAAGAAGTCATTCGCTTGATCCCAGGGCTTGAGCAAGCAGAAATTGTACGATATGGTGTCATGCACCGCAATACGTTTATTAATTCGCCAAAGCTATTAAAACCGACATATCAATATAAAGAAAGAGAAGATTTATTTTTTGCAGGACAAATGACCGGGGTCGAAGGGTATGTTGAGTCAGCAGCATCAGGACTTGTGGCGGGGATTAATGCTGCGCACTATATGCTTGGGAAAGAACTTGTCGTATTTCCACAAGAAACGGCTATTGGCAGCATGGCGCATTATATTACATCGGCGAATCCGAAACATTTCCAACCGATGAATGCGAATTTCGGCTTATTCGCACCGCTCGATGAACCGATTAAAGATAAAAAGAAAAAAAATGAACGATATGCACAACGGGCATTAGAAACGATTCAGAATTTTTTAAAAAAATGGTGAAATTCGTTGCAAGAGCTACTAAATTATGCTACTATTTAGTAGCTCTTGTGAGGTGATCGAATGGAAAATGTGAATTTTACGTTAAATTTGTTCATTGAATATTTACAAATAGAAAAAAATTATTCAGAATATACAATTGCGTGTTATAAGCATGATATTGGCGAATTTTTTGAATTTATGGAGCGCGAACAAATGAAACAGTTGCAACAAGTGTCTTATAGCGACGTTCGCCTGTTTTTAACAGAGCTTCATAAGCGTCAGCAATCAAGCCGTTCGATTGCCCGAAAAATGTCGAGCTTGCGCAGCTTTTATAAATTTTTAGTTCGGGAGAAAATCGTCTCTGAAAATCCGTTCGCGCTTGCATCGTTGCCGAAAAAAGAACAGAAAATTCCACATTTTTTGTATCCCGATGAATTAGAACAGCTGTTTGTTGTCAATGATTTGAATACAGCGATCGGTCAACGAAACCAAGCGATCATCGAACTGTTGTACGCGACAGGCGTTCGTGTAAGTGAATGTTGTAACATTCGCTTATCGCACATTGATTTCTCTGTATGTACGATTTTAATTTACGGAAAGGGAAACAAGCAACGATATGTCCCGTTTGGCACGTATGCAAAAGAAGCGCTTGAACGATATATACAAGATGGACGTCAGCAACTTGTAAGTAAGGCGAAAGCGCAGACGGATGTGCTTTTTTTAAATGCGCGTGGTGGAGCATTAACGCCAAGAGGGGTACGGCACATTTTAAATGACATCGTTGAACAAGCGGCCCTTTCTTTGAAAGTCAGTCCCCATGTGTTTCGCCATACGTTTGCGACGCATTTATTAAATGAAGGTGCTGATTTACGTTCTGTGCAAGAATTGTTAGGTCATGCGCATCTTTCGTCGACACAAGTGTATACACATGTAACGAAAGATCATTTGCGCCACGTTTATTTACATTCTCACCCGCGTGCATAAAAGGAGGATGGGTTATGAGTCAATTTCATGCGACGACGATTTTTGCGATTCGCCATCAAGGAAAAGGAGCGATGGCGGGCGATGGTCAAGTGACGTTCGGCAATGCCGTAGTGATGAAACATACAGCGCGGAAAATTCGTAAACTTTTTCATGGCAAAGTGTTAGCTGGTTTTGCAGGGGCGGTAGCTGATGCGTTTACGCTATTTGAGATGTTTGAAGGGAAGTTAGAAGAATATAACGGAAATTTGCAACGGGCGGCGGTTGAGCTAGCAAAAGAGTGGCGGAGCGACAAAGTGTTGCGCCGATTAGAAGCGATGTTAATTGTCATGGATGAAACACATCTTTTGCTCATTTCTGGAACAGGCGAAGTCATTGAACCGGACGATGGCATGTTAGCGATTGGCTCCGGTGGTAACTATGCGTTAGCAGCTGGTCGGGCATTGAAGACGTATGCAGGTGAACATTTCACAGCGAAGCAAATTGCGGAAGCGGCATTAAAAGTAGCGAGCGATATTTGCGTGTACACAAACGATTCCATTATCGTTGAAGAGCTGTAGAGGAGGGAGCGGCATGTTAACGCCAAAACAAATTGTTGAAAAGCTTGATCAGTTTATCGTCGGTCAGCATGAAGCGAAAAAAGCGGTTGCGATCGCATTGAGAAATCGTTATCGCCGTAGTTTATTAGATGAAAAGTTGCGCGATGAAGTCGTGCCGAAAAACATTTTAATGATTGGACCGACTGGTGTTGGAAAAACAGAAATTGCACGGCGATTAGCGAAACTTGTTGGCGCTCCATTCGTAAAAGTAGAGGCAACGAAATTTACGGAAGTCGGTTATGTCGGTCGCGACGTAGAGTCGATGGTGCGCGATCTCGTGGAAACGTCTGTGCGCATCGTGAAAGAGAAAAAAATGAACGAGGTAAAAGAACAAGCGGAACAATTGGCGAACAAACGGCTTGTTGAACTGCTTGTACCAGGGAAAACGAAACAACCGATGAAAAATCCGTTTGAACTTTTGTTTGGCGGTGCAGCGGAACAACAAACGACAAACGGAAGCGACGATCAACAACTTGCCGAAAGACGAAGACAAGTCGCTTGGCAATTGGCAAATGGGCAGTTAGAAAACGAAGTAGTGACGGTTGAAATCGAAGAGCAACAACCGATGATGTTTGACTTATTTCAAGGCGCTGGTCTGGAGCAAATGGGCGTAAATATGCAAGATATGTTAAGTAGCTTTATGCCGAAAAAGCGGAAAAAACGAAAATTAAAAGTAAAAGAAGCGCGCCACGTCCTTGCCAACGAAGAAGCGCAAAAGTTGATCGATATGGACGAAGTCACGCAAGAAGCGATTCGACTCGCAGAACAATCAGGTATTATTTTTATTGACGAAATTGATAAAATTGCTCGGAAAGGGCAGGTCGGTTCATCAGCTGACGTTTCGCGTGAAGGGGTGCAACGCGACATTTTACCGATTGTGGAAGGTTCAACTGTCATGACGAAATACGGACCGGTCAAAACGGACTATATTTTATTTATTGCTGCTGGGGCGTTTCATATGGCGAAACCGTCCGACTTAATCCCAGAATTGCAAGGGCGTTTTCCGATTCGCGTTGAATTGACGAAACTGACAGTAGATGATTTCGTAAAAATATTAGTTGAACCGAACAATGCACTTTTAAAACAGTATATCGCTTTACTTGCTACAGAAGGTATACAACTTGAATTTTCTGACGATGCTATTCGTAAAATCGCAGAAGTCGCTTTTGAAGTGAATCAACAAACGGATAACATTGGTGCGCGCCGCCTTCATACGATTATGGAAAAATTGTTAGAAGATTTATTGTATGAAGCGCCAGACGTACATCTTGAAAAGGTAGTTATCACCCCACAATATGTGGAGCAAAAACTAGGGAACATTGTAAGAAATAAAGATTTAAGTCAGTTTATTTTATAAGGAGGATGCGATATGAATTTACTTGAAAAAACGAGAAAAATTAATGCGATGTTGCAAAACGCGGCTGGAAAGCCTGTGAACTTTAAAGAGATGGCAGAAACGCTTTGCGAAGTTATTGAAGCAAACATTTTCGTTGTAAGCCGTCGCGGAAAGTTGCTCGGCTTTGCGATTAAACAAACGATTGAAAATGAACGAATGAAAAAAATGTTAGCGGACCGTCAATTTCCAGAAGAGTATACGAAAAACTTATTTCATATTACAGAAACATCGCCAAATCTTGATATTAATAGCGAGTATACGGCATTTCCAATTGAAAATAAAGACTTATTTAAAAATGGCTTAACGACGATCGTGCCGATTATCGGTGGCGGGGAACGCCTTGGAACGCTCATTTTATCTCGATTAGATAAAGAGTTTCACGATGATGATTTAATTTTAGCTGAATACGGAGCGACAGTTGTCGGAATGGAAATTTTGCGTGAAAAAGCGGAAGAAATTGAAGAAGAAGCGCGCAGCAAGGCGGTCGTGCAAATGGCGATCAGCTCTCTTTCATATAGTGAATTAGAAGCAATCGAGCATATTTTTGAAGAATTAGATGGGACAGAAGGCTTGCTCGTTGCGAGTAAAATTGCCGATCGTGTCGGCATTACGCGTTCCGTCATTGTCAACGCGCTTCGTAAACTAGAAAGTGCCGGAGTCATCGAATCTCGCTCGCTCGGAATGAAAGGAACGTATATTAAAGTATTAAACGATAAGTTTTTAACGGAACTCGAGAAGTTAAAACATCATTAAAACAAAAAGGCATCTTTCTCGTGAAGATGCCTCTTTTGTTAAAGTATGTGAAAAATAGTCCAATGTTCCCTATATACATAACATAAATAATTTTTTACAATAGAGGTGTGTTGTCGAACGGTGTCTTTACAAGGAGGAATATGCCGTGAAATTGTTTTCAAATACATTCCAAATACTAGAACAAGGATTAAATTATTCATCATTGAAGCAAAAAGTGATCGCAAACAATATTGCGAATGTCGATACACCAAACTTTCAAGCGAAAGATGTTCAGTTTCGCACTGAATTTCAGCAAGCGTTGCAAGCGTATCGTACCGATCCACGCCATTTTGAGTTTAAAGGAAGTACTAACAAATTTTTCGTGACAACTAAAAACGATCTCGTTTACAATCATAATAAGAATAATGTCGATCTAGATAAAGAAATGTCGGATTTAGCGCAAAACCAAATTTACTACAACGCGTTAGTTGAACGTTTAAACGGAAAGTTTAACTCCTTAAAAACGGTCATTAAGGGAGGAAAATAATACATGTTTCAAAGTTTCAATGTGTCTGCCTCTGCGTTAACTGCTCAACGGTTACGCATGGATGTCATTTCAGCAAACATGGCGAACGTCGATACGACTCGCGCCAAAATGGTCGATGGAAAGTGGCAGCCATATCGCCGAAAAATGGTTGTCATGCAACCGAACGAATCGTTTTCTTCTTTTTTGAATCAAGCGATGAACGAGCGGTCAACAGGTGGGGTGAAAGTGACGAAAATTGTCGAAGATCAAACCCCATTTAAACTTGTGTACGATCCATCTCATCCCGATGCAGATGAAAATGGATATGTGCAGCTACCAAACGTCGATCCGTTAAAAGAAATGGTTGATTTAATGAGCGCTACGCGCTCGTATGAGGCGAATGTGACGGTGTTAAACGCGACGAAAGGAATGTTAATGAAGGCGCTAGAAATCGGAAAATAGGGGGATAAATGATGATTGATCGCATTCAACGTACATTACCATCAGCTGTACAGCAGCAAACGATAAAGCCTGTGGAAGCACAACGGGCATTTTCACAATTTTTAAAAGAAGCGATAAATGAAGTAAATAAACAGCAAATCGAGTCAGATTTGCTCACGACAAAGTTAGCGAAAGGAGAAAACGTTGACTTACACAACGTGATGATCGCTTCGCAAAAAGCGAGCGTGTCGCTTCAATTAGCGATTGAAGTGCGCAATAAAGTCATTGAAGCATATCAAGAAGTGATGAGAATGCAAGTATAATGGACCTCAAGAGATAGCGGAGGAAGCGTATGAACGAGCGATTAAAACAAGCGATAGAACGATTTCAATTGTTTTGGAGCGAGAGAACAAAACAGCAAAAAATGATGGCACTAGGACTTGTCGGGCTGTTGGTCGTCGCTGTTGCGCTTACTGCTTTTTTTGCGACGCGAACGAATTTTGTTCCTCTCTACAGCAATTTATCGCCGCAAGAAGCAGGACAAATTAAAGCGACGCTTGATCAGCGGGGAATTAAGTCGCAAATTACGGATAACGGCACGACGATTTTAGTGCCTGAACAGCTTGTGAACACATTAAAAGTGGAGTTAGCTGCGGAAGGCATTCCGGATAGCGGAAGTATTGATTATTCGTTTTTCGGAAAAAACTCTGGTTTCGGGATGACGGATAATGAATTTAACGTGTTGAAAATTGAGGCGATGCAAACAGAGCTCGCCAATTTAATAAAAAGTATCGACGGGGTAGAAGATGCAAAGGTGATGATTAATCTACCCCAGCCGACCATCTTTGTTGGTGACCAACAGGAAGAGGCATCTGCATCCATCGTTTTGAAAACGAAGGCAGGATATAAGTTTAATGAACAGCAAATTAAATCGCTATATCACCTTGTTTCCAAAAGCGTGCCGAACCTTCCTACTGAAAATATCGTCATTATGAATCAATATTTTGAGTACTTTGATTTAAAAAATGAAGAAAATTTTTCGTCAGGCAAAACGTTTGCTGAACAATACGAAGTAAAACAACAAATTGAGCGCGACATTCAACGCCGCGTTCAACAAATGTTAGGAACGATGATCGGACAAGATAAAGTTGTCGTTTCCGTTACAGCAGACGTTGATTTTACGCAAGAAAACCGTCAAGAAGAGCTTGTTGAGCCAGTCGATAAAGAAAATATGGAAGGCATCGCAGTAAGCGTCCAGCGCATTACTGAAACGTTTTCCGGCAAAGGAGCTCAAGCAGGTGGTACAGTAGGAACGGGCGAGAACGCTATACCAGGATATGAAGGTGCCAACGGCGAGACAAACGGTGATTATGAACGAATTGAAGAAACAATTAATAACGAGGTTAATAGAATAAAAAGAGAAATTGTAGCAAGTCCTTATAAAATAAAAGATTTAGGCATTCAAGTAATGGTTGAGCCACCAAAACGAAACGATCCAAATTCACTTCCTGCCCAAACGGTTGATGACATTACAAAAATTTTAGGTACGATTGTGCGGACGTCCGTTGATAAAGAGATCGCTGGACAATGGACAGATGCAGATTTACAAAACCGCGTCGTCGTTTCAGTACAACCGTTTAATGGAAAAGTGCAGTTTGACGAACAAACATCAGCCATTCCGACGTGGGCATATATTGTTGGTGGCGGAGTCATCGTGTTGTTGCTTGCTTTGATCGTCTTTTTATGGTTGCGCAAACGGAAGAAAGAAGAAATGGACGAACGACCATTGCAAGAAGAGCAAGTGGCCGTACAAATTCCAGATGTAAACGAAGAAGTAGAAACGGAGGCTACATTGCGACGGAAGCAGCTTGAAAAGCTCGCAAAAGAAAAGCCAGAAGAATTTGCGAAACTGTTAAGAACATGGCTTGCAGAGGAGTAAAGGAGGGGATTGTATGGCAAAACGCGATCCAAAAGAATTAACAGGAAAACAAAAAGCAGCCATTCTCCTCATTTCATTAGGACCAGACGTTTCAGCATCGGTATATAAACATTTATCGGAAGAAGAAATCGAAAAGCTCACACTTGAAATTTCTAACGTTCGTCAAGTTGATGGTGAGAAAAAAGAAATGATTTTAGAAGAGTTTCACCAAATCGCCTTAGCACAAGATTACATTTCACAAGGCGGTATTGCTTACGCGAAACAAGTGCTTGAAAAAGCGCTAGGGCCAGAGCAAGCGATGAACATTATTAATCGTCTAACGTCCGCGTTGCAAGTGCGCCCGTTTGATTTTGCACGCAAGGCGGACCCTGCGCAAATTTTAAACTTTTTGCAAAACGAACATCCACAAACGATTGCGCTCGTGCTGTCGTATTTAGACCCTGCGCAAGCGGGGCAAATTTTGTCCGCGTTACCACAAGAAATGCAAGCGGATGTCGCGCGTCGCATCGCGTTAATGGATCGCACATCACCAGAAATGATTAATGAAGTTGAGCAAGTGCTCGAACGGAAACTATCGACGACAGTTGTGCAAGATTATACGCAAACGGGTGGTATTGAAGCGGTTGTCGAAGTGTTAAACGGTGTCGATCGCGCAACAGAACGAACAATTTTAGATGCGCTTGAAATTCAAGACCCAGAATTAGCAGAAGAAATTAAAAAGCGCATGTTTGTCTTTGAAGATATCGTTACGCTTGATAATCGCGCGATTCAACGTGTCATTCGCGAAGTGGACAATGCCGACTTGTTGCTTGCGTTGAAAGTGTCTAGCGATGAAGTGAAAGAAGTCGTGTTCCGCAACATGTCTTCACGCATGGCGGAAACGTTTAAAGAAGAAATGGAGTTTATGGGTCCTGTTCGCCTTCGCGACGTAGAGGAGGCGCAATCGCGTATTGTTGCGGTTATTCGTCGTCTCGAAGAAGCGGGTGAAATTGTCGTCGCTCGCGGTGGAGGAGATGATATTATTGTCTAAATTAATTAAAGCCCCATTTGCTAGAACGTGTACGGAACAACGAGCCGTCATTCAAGTAAAAAAAGTGTTGCCAGACGTGCAACAAGAAGAACACGAGCAACATGACGAAGCGATGACAGCACACGCACAAATGATCATTGAACAAGCAGAACAGGAAGCGGCAAACATTCGTCAAGAAGCGGATATGTATTACGCATCTGTTCAACAACAAATGGAAGAAGAGCGGAGACAATGGGAAGAAGAACGAAACCGATGGGTGAACGAAGCGCGTCAAGAAGGATATGCCATCGGCTTAGAACAAGGGCGCCAAGACGGATTTCAACAATACATGGAAACGATCCAAGAAGCGAAACAAATCGTGCAGTCAGCAAATGAACAATTTTATCACATGTTGCAGTCGGCTGATGAAACGATTTTGCTTATCGCGTGCAAAGTGGCGGAACGAATTATCGGTGAACGTCTCGCTGAAAATAAAGAACATTTTCTCGGTCTTGTGAAGCAAGTCATTAAAGAAGTTCGTGAACATGAAGAAGTGAAAATGTATGTTCACCCGACTTACTATGATGTCGTCATTCGCCAAAAAGATGAGCTGAAAGCGCTATTTAGTCAAGACGTTCATTTATTTATTTACCCAGATGACACATTGGCTGAAACAAGTTGTATTGTTGAATCGCCGTTTGGTCGTATTGATGCAAGCGTTGACACGCAACTTGAGCAACTGAAGTTACAATTGCTCGAGCGAATCGAGGGGGCAAGTGAATGAACTGGCAAGCACTCATTAATGAAATCGAACTGCTCGACCCGTATAAACGATTTGGTAAAGTGACGCGCGTCATCGGCTTAATGATTGAAGCGAAAGGACCGGAAAGTTCCATCGGAGATGTATGCTACATTCATATTGGTCATAAAAAAAAGAAAAAAATTCAAGCCGAAGTTGTCGGATTTCGTGACGAATATGTGCTTTTAATGCCGTACGCAACCGTGCAAGACATCGCCCCAGGGTGCATTGTTGAAGCAACGGGCGCCCCTCTTGAAATCAAAGTAGGTACTGCGCTTGTCGGACGTGTCATTGACGCGTTAGGTGCTCCGCTCGATGATCAGCCGCTTCCGAAAGGACTGACGGCTGTTCCGATCGATCGTCAACCACCAAATCCGATGACGCGTCCACCGATTGCGGAGCCCATTGAAGTCGGCGTGAAAATGATCGACAGTTTGCTTACGGTTGGAAAGGGACAACGCGTTGGCATTTTTGCTGGGTCTGGCGTTGGAAAAAGTACGTTGATGGGAATGATTGCCCGCAACACAAACGCCGATTTAAACGTCATTGCTCTCATTGGAGAACGCGGACGAGAAGTGCGAGAGTTTATTGAACGTGACCTTGGCTCAGAAGGATTAAAACGTTCCATTGTCGTTGTTGCGACGTCCGATCAACCAGCGCTCATGCGCATTAAAGGGGCGTATACAGCGACAGCTATTGCCGAATATTTTCGGGATCAAGGGTTGAACGTCATGTTTATGATGGATTCCGTCACGCGCGTAGCAATGGCGCAGCGTGAAGTCGGATTAGCCGTCGGAGAACCACCGACGACGAAAGGGTATACGCCGTCTGTTTTTGCTATGTTACCAAAACTGCTTGAGCGGACGGGAACGAATGAACACGGAACGATTACTGCTTTTTATACGGTGCTCGTTGACGGTGATGATATGAACGAACCGATTGCCGATACAGTTCGTGGTATTTTAGACGGTCATTTCGTATTAGAACGACAACTAGCAAACAAAGGTCAATATCCGGCAATTAACGTATTAAAAAGCGTCAGCCGTGTCATGAACTACATCGTAACGCCAGAACATCGCAAAATGGCGGAAAAGTTGCGTGAGTTGTTAGCGACATACGTTCAGTCTGAAGATTTAATTCAAATTGGTGCATACAAACGAGGATCGTCGCGAGAAATCGACGAAGCGATTCGTTATTATCCAAAAATTATTTCGTTTTTAAAGCAAGATGTTCATGAATCGTACACAATAAACGAAAGCGTTCAACAGTTGTTTCAACTTATTGAACAAGGGTGAATAAACGATGACACCATTTAAATTAACAAAAATTTTAAACTTAAAAGAACATGAAAAACAAAAAGCGTTGCACGAATATGAAGAAGCGCGCAACCGATTTGAAGAAGTGGCGGAAAAACTATATCACTTTTTAAAGCAAAAAGAAGATTATGAAGAACAACATAAACAACAACTACAATCAGGGGTAGCGATTCAACATATTCGTTCGTTTCAACAATTTATGAGCAATTTACAACGCGTTATCGACCATTATCAACATCTTGTCATGCAAGCCCGACAACAAATGGAGTTGAAACAACTGAAGTTAGTTGAATTGAATGTAGAAGTGAAAAAATACGAAAAAATAAAAGAAAAATATGACGATATGATTGCAACACAAATGCGAATCGCAGAACAAAAGCAGATGGACGATATTTCAATACAGCAATATTGCTATCGAGAGACAAGGTGAGCGTCAATGGAACAGTTTGAAAAAGAAGAAGAAACGAAAAAAACAAGTAAGTTTCAATGGTTTCTCTTTGTCGTTTTTATTCCACTTTTATTTACAATCTCGGTTGTTTTGCTTATTTTAACATTCTCCGGTATTAACGTATTTGAACAAGGGAAAAAATATGCGAGTCAATTGCCGTTCGTATCACAATGGATTGAAGGAACGGAAGCAAACGAAAAAAAGAAACTACAAGAACAAATCGTTGAGCTAAAAGCAACGATTGTCGAAAAAGAGAAACGACTAACAAAAGCAAACGATGCGCTCAAAGAAAAAGAAGGGGAAATTGATGCGTTGAAACAAGAAATTGCGCGCCTGAAAGCAGAGAAAGAACAAGCTCAGGAGCCGACAACGCCACCAACAGAACAAACAAACACTTCACGTGTGGACGTTGTGAAAATGTATGAAACGATGTCTCCAAAAAAAGCAGCAGAAATTATTCCGCAAATGTCGGACCGAGAAGCTGTCGATTTGCTTTCGCAACTAAAAACAGATAAAGTGGCGGCCATTTTAGAAAAAATGGATGCAGCAAACGCTGCAAAATATACGAGCTTGCTTGCGAAAAAAGCGAACAATTGAAAGGAGGTGAAAACATGAATATCGCGCCGATTTTCTCGTTGACTTCGTTTCGAGGGCAACAGGCACAAACAACGGTCCAAACGAATGATGGCAACGCATTTGCTCATTTGCTTTTGTCGCTACGGCAACAGTCGGCACTACAACCATCGCCTGAGCAACAGCCTGAGCAACATATGGTGCAATCAATCGATTGGGAAGCATTGCAACAATGGTTGACGCAACTACCGGACGATGTCACGTATGCAGATGCCGACATGTTGTCAAACGAAATGATACAGTCGTTCCTTTCTTTTTTACCAGAAGAAGTAAAAGAGAAAATGGTCGATCGTTTTTCAACAAACCAACCGTTTGAAACGATGTTTGCGTCGCAAGATGATCGAGATGAAGAAGATGAACTTGCGCTTATGATGGTATTGTTTCAACTCGAACAAAAGCAGCAGACGATTCCAGAGCCGATCATCGAACAAGTACGCAAAACGCTAAGCACGATGTTTAGCATGGGTGATGAGCAAAGTAGCACGATGACAGCGATGTTGCAAAATGTAATAAAAGAAATGAACGAGAGTGACAAACGAGCGACTGCTACGTCCCACACGCCAGACGATCGCACGCTCGAAAATCTGTTGAAAGATGCGCCATTCACATCACGTTTGCAAGAACAACGATTTGATTTAAAGGGCGCTGCATTATTACAAGGGGAACGAGTGGATTCCAAAGGCTTTGCATTATTACAAGGGGAACGAGTGGATTCCAAAGATGTTGGCTCATTAACGCAAGAGAAACAAGCTGTCCAAAAACAATTTACATCGTTATCACAAGCACAGCTACTTGCCCAAAAAGAACCTACATCATTATCACAAGATCGCAAACAACCGATTGCTCGCGTGTATGAACATATTTTACATGTTGGGCAGCAAACAAATGAACATGCACCGATGGAGCTCAAAACGATCGATACAACAAAAGATACGCCTTTTGTTACGCAGTTTGAACGCATTTTGCGAACAAGTAAACTGACGCAATGGAAAAATGGTAATACACAAATGCTTATTCGTTTGCATCCTGAACATTTAGGGTATGTCACAATTAAGCTCATTCAACAAAAAGGAAAATTGACGGCAAAAATGATTACATCAACCGATGCGGCGAAACAGTTAGTTGAACAACATATTCATCAGCTGTCACATATTGTTGATCATATTACCGTTGAGAAGTTTCATGTATTTGATGAAGCAAAATTTCGCGACCATTCATTCCAACAACAAAAACAGCAGCAACAAGAACAACAAAAAGAACAAAAGAAACAACATGACGAATCTTTTGATGAGTGGTTGAAAAAATGGTTTGATTTTGAATAGAGGTGATGAACGTGACAGCTATCGATCCGAGCTTGCTTTTATCACAGCGTCAAACACAACAGAGAGAAACAGGAAAAAGCTCATTAGGAAAAGATGATTTTTTAAAAATTTTAATTGCCCAATTGCAGCATCAAGATCCGTTAAATCCGATGGAAGACCGTGAATTTATTTCGCAAATGGCGAATTTTTCATCGCTTGAACAAATGGTAAATATGTCAAATATGATGAGCAAATTTATCGAGACACAAACAAGCACATCAGAAAAACTTGTGACGACGCTAGATTTGTTACAAAAGTCAATTCAACAACAATCGACGCCATCGCTTGCTCAATATAGCGAATGGATTGGCAAAACGGTCACATGGGATGAACAAAGCGGCGTTGTGAAAGCGGTCGTTCAAAAAGGAACGGAAGTATGGTTAGAGCTTGAACAAGGGGAAACTGTTTTAGCCTCTCGCGTCACAAAAGTGTCGCAATAAAGGAGGTGAGTGAATGAATCGCATTCAATTTTTCCCGCACACTCCGCTTATTCCGACAAAAAAACAAGCGGTCGTTGCAACAGAGCGACAATCGTTTCGAGATGAGCTTACGAAGGCCGAACAAACGTTAAAAATAAGCAAACATGCTCAACAACGATTGCAAGAACGAAATATTCATATTAACGATGAACAATGGGAAATGATCGGACAGAAAATTGTCGAAGCGAAACAAAAAGGGGTGCGCGATTCGCTCGTCATTACAGATGAAGCGGCACTCATTGTCAGCGCTGTGAATCAAACGGTCATTACAGCAATGCATCGTGAAGAAGCGCAAACGCAACTGTTCACAAACATCAATGGTGCGATTATTATATAAGGCTGGACCTTCATTGGAAGCCTTCGAGCGTGCGGAATGACAGAAGCCGCTCAAATGATGAAAAGGAGAGGATTATATGTTACGTTCCATGTTTACAGGCATTGGTGGTATTCGCAACTTTCAATATAAATTAGACGTGATTGGTAACAATATTTCTAACGTCAATACGTATGGCTATAAAAAAGCGCGCGTCACATTTAAAGATCTCGTTTCCCAACAAATTTCCGCAGCGACATCATCAACAGGAACGCGTGGGGGAATTAACGGCAAACAAATCGGACTAGGAAGCGGCCTCGGTTCAATCGAAACGATTCATACGCAAGGTTCGACGCAAACAACATCTCGTCCATTAGACTTAGCGCTCGGCGGCGACGGATTTTTCGTCGTCGGTTCGATTAACGATGTAACGTTAATTAGTATGGATGGACCGGCTGGGAAATTAGGAACAAATAAAGTAAATACAGGTGTACCGATCGACCGTGTCTTTAACTTAAGCTTTACACGTGCTGGAAACTTTTATTTAGATGAGTACGGTTATATCGTCAACTCGGACGGACAATATTTAATTGGCGAAGCAGCCATTAAAACATTACCTTCCCAAGCGAACTTGAATCAAGTAAATAATTTAAGAACGAAGCTCGACGACTTTATAAATGGAAATGGGGGGTTAGTTAACTTTGTTCAAAATTGGAAAAACAATTTTGATCCACCTAATTTCACTTCATTTACTAATTTTATAAATAGTTTTAATAATGGTCCGATTAATACTATTAATACAGAAGTAAATAACTTTAACACCAGTGTTACTCCAAAAGCTAGTCTGGGTTCAGCAAATACGATCCCAAATACAGGATGGCCATCAACATTAGAAATGGCTGAGAAAATGATGGGACCTTACCTAGAACAACTTAGCGGTTTCGTAGAAAGCGTCCAGCAAGTGTTGCAAGATTATAGCGAGCCAAAATACGGAAACGTGACAAGTTTTGAACCAGGGCTAATTCAAATTCCGAAAACAGCGAAAAGCTTTGGAATTACGGCGGACGGAAAAGTGACATTCATCGATAGCTCAGGGCAGTTAAAAATTGCAGGACAAATTTTGTTGGCGCAATTTCCAAACCCAAGCGGTTTAGAAAAAATGGGTGGCAATACGTTTAAAGAAACAAACAACTCCGGTAAGCTTGACCGAAATGCGAACGGTTTGACGATTAATGAGTTATCGCGCCCTGGTTTAAACGGCGCGGGCGAAATTATTTCCGGTGCTTTAGAAATGTCGAACGTAGACTTATCTGAAGAATTTACGGAAATGATCGTCGCACAACGCGGATTCCAGGCAAATACGCGCATTATTACAACGTCGGACGAAATTTTACAAGAGCTTGTTAACTTGAAGAAATAATAAATAAAGGGGGGACGGGGGCGTTTGCCCCCGATACATAATGATTCAATTAACGCGGTTAAACGGCAAACCTTTTACGCTAAACGCCATTTACATAGAGCAAGTGGAAGCATTCCCAGATACGACAATTACGTTAACGAATGGTAAAAAGTTTGTCGTGCGGGAGTCTGTTGAAGATGTTATGTTATTGGTAGAAACGTTTTATCGTAACATTTCTGTTCTCGGATTAAGGAGAGATGCGGAGGGATCCGACGTTGAAGGACAATAAAATGTTAAAAATCATGCTTATTGTGATGGGGGTTATTACGCTTATTAGTGTTGTCGCCCTTGTTGTTGTCATGAAGTTTATGGGAAACGATGAGCCGAAAGAACCGACGGTCGATGAAATTGTTGCAAGCTCATTTGATGTACCGGAAATGATGACGAATTTAATGGATGGCAGCTTTATTAAAATTGCGTTTAAAATTCAAACAGATAGCGAAAAAGCAAAAGAAGAAGCAGAAAAACGCGATTTTCAAATTAAAAATATCATTATTGAAGAATTGTCAGAAATGACAGCCGAACAGTTTAAAGGAAAACAAGGAAAACTGCTTTTAGAGAAAAAGTTGCGTGAGCGTATCAATGAGGTCATGCAAGAAGGAAAAGTTGAGAAAATTTATATAACCTCCTTTATTCTCCAGTAAATAAAATGAATAGGAGTAGGAGGTGAGAACGGTGTCAGGAGAAGTTTTATCGCAAAGTGAAATAGATGCGTTGCTGGCGGCGCTATCTGCTGGAGAGATGAGCGCCGATGAATTGAAAAAGGAAGAAGCAGAGAAAAAAGTAAAAGTGTATGACTTTAAACGGGCATTGCGGTTTTCAAAAGATCAAATTCGTAGTTTAACGCGCATACACGAAAACTTTGCCCGATTATTAACGACATTTTTTTCAGCGCAGTTGCGAACATATGTACAAATTTCTGTCGCATCAGCTGACCAATTGCCGTATGAGGAATTTATTCGTTCCATTCCGAAAATGACGATTTTAACAGTGTTTGAAGTCCCTCCACTTGATGGACGCGTGCTGTTAGAAGTGAACCCAAATATCGCTTATGCGATGCTTGATCGCGTATTAGGCGGCAGAGGGGTAAGTTTGAACAAAATTGAAAACTTAACAGAAATCGAAACGAAAATTATGTCAAATTTGTTTGAAAAAGCGTTTAGCAACTTGCGTGAAGCGTGGGAGTCGGTAGCGGATATCGATCCGATGTTAACAGATTTTGAAGTAAACCCACAATTTTTACAAATGGTATCACCAAATGAGACGGTTGTTGTTATTTCATTAAATACGCAAATTGGTGATACGAGTGGCATGATTAATATTTGTATTCCGCATGTTGTGTTAGAACCAATTATTCCGAAACTATCGGTTCATTATTGGATGCAAACGCAAAAAAAAGCGCGCGAACCAGAAGAAGTGGCGACGTTACAAAAGCGACTAAAACAAACGAAAGTGCCGATGATCGCAGAACTTGGCACATCGACCATTTCTATCCAAGAATTTTTACAACTTTCCGTTGGCGATGTCATTCAACTAGATCAAACCGTGCGCGATCCGCTTGTGATCAAAGTAGGGGATGTGCCGAAATTTATTGGACAGCCCGGAAAAATGAATAAACGATTAGCCGTACAAATTTTAGATGTGATAAAGGGGGAAGACGGCGATGATGAGTGACGATATGTTATCTCAAGACGAGATTGATGCGTTGTTGCGAGGAATTGACGAAGACCCGATGCCGTCTAGCACAATGTCGATCGATGAAGTGTTAACACCGATCGAACAAGATGCACTTGGTGAAATTGGAAACATTTCGTTTGGTAGTTCAGCGACAGCGCTCTCGATGTTATTAAATCAAAAAGTGGAAATTACAACACCGAACGTTTCGCTCATTGAGCGTGCACGCGTGGCAGAGGAGTTTCCACATCCGTATGTGGCGATTCAAGTGAGCTATACGGAAGGATTTTTAGGAACGAATTTGCTTGTGATTAAGCAGTCTGACGCGGCCATTATTGCTGATTTGATGATGGGTGGAGACGGAACAAATCCGCCAGCATTCATGGATGAAATTCAGCTAAGTGCCGTGCAAGAAGCGATGAACCAAATGATGGGTTCCGCTGCCACATCGATGTCGACGATTTTTAGTAAAAAAGTCGATATTTCTCCGCCGAGTTTACATTTGCTTGATTTATCAGAAGGAGAAGGGTTTGAATATTTACCACCGGATGATGTGCTTGTAAAAGTATCGTTTCGTTTAAAAGTAGGTAACTTAATTGATTCGAACATTATGCAACTGTTGCCGATTCATTTTGCGAAAGAATTAGTCGAAAATTTATTAAATCCGTCTAGTACAAAGGCACAAACATCAGCTACAATAAATACGAATGAGCCACGTCAAACCGCGCCATCCGCACAAACACAACAAGCGCCTTCACCGGCTCAACAAACGCAAAAAGAAGCTCCTCAACATGTAGGAACCGGAGCTGTGCAGCAGCCTGTCAACGTTCAGCCTGTTGCTTTTGCAAGTTTTGAACCAGCGCCGTTGCCAGAGACGGAATCGCGCAATCTCGACATGTTGCTCGATATTCCGTTGCAAGTGACGGTAGAGCTCGGGCGAACGAAGCGCTCTGTTCAAGATATTTTAAGTTTATCGTCAGGGTCCATTATCGAACTCGATAAGCTGGCTGGTGAACCGGTTGACATTTTAGTAAACAATAAATTGATCGCCAAAGGTGAAGTCGTTGTCATTGATGAAAATTTTGGCGTGCGCGTGACAAGCATTATTAGCCAGAGCGATCGATTAAACAAATTACGATAATTTGGGAGGTTTTTGGAGAATGGCGAGAATTTTAATTGTTGATGATGCAGCATTTATGCGAATGATGATTAAAGATATTTTAACGAAAAACGGACATGAAGTCGTTGCTGAGGCAGCTGATGGAGCGCAAGCGGTAGAAAAATATAAAGAGTTTCGTCCAGACTTAGTCACGATGGACATTACGATGCCAGAAATGGACGGCATTACAGCGTTGAAAGAAATTAAAAAAATTGATAGCAACGCAAAAGTCATTATGTGTTCGGCCATGGGACAACAAGCGATGGTCATTGATGCCATTCAAGCAGGGGCAAAAGACTTTATCGTCAAGCCGTTCCAAGCAGATCGCGTCATTGAAGCCATTAATAAAACGCTCGGTTAGAGGTGGAATTCATTGCGCTATATTCGCATCATCATGTTGTGCGCGTTCGTTGTTCTGCAAGCAGTTTCCCCTGCTTTTGCAGAACAAACGAATAGCGTCAAAGAATGTGTAGAGCATCCAGAAAAGTGTAAAGAACAACAAGTGAACGAGGCAACGAAAGCGGAAACGGTTGCCCAACCGGATCCGATTACGCTTTGGGATTTTGCGAAACTAATCGCTGCGACGGCTTTTGTTGTGTTTTTGTTATATACCCTTTTAAAATGGCTAAATAAACAAAACCAATTTTATGAGCGAAAAGGGCTCATTCAACATTTAGGCGGGACAAGTTTAGGAACGAATCGAACGATTCAAATTGTGAAAGTTGGTCGACGTGTGTTTGTCGTCGGTGTGGGGGAATCGATCCATTTATTGAAAGAAATTACGGACGAACAAGAAATTGAAGAGCTGCTGAAGCAACATGAAGCGCGGCTTGATTCATTGCTTGATACGAGCGTATGGAAATCGCTCCAATCGCTTTGGCAGCGAAAAGCGAGCGAACCTCGTTTTCGTCAGTTGTTTGATCGCGAGTTACAACGGTTAGCTGAAGAGCGAAAAAAAGCGATGAGAGCGCTAGAAAAAGAAAGGGATCCACATGAATGAAGTGATGCAGTTTTTTAACAATAGCGCCCCTGACAATGTAGCGACATCTGTGAAGCTGTTATTGTTGTTAACCGTGTTGTCGATTGCACCTGGCATTTTAATTATGGTGACATCGTTTACGCGCATCGTCATCGTCTTATCGTTTGTCAGAACAGCGCTCGGCACGCAACAAATGCCGCCAAACCAAGTGATCATCGGGCTATCGCTATTTTTAACATTTTTTATTATGGCACCGACATTTCAACAAATTAACCGTGACGCTTTACAACCGTTATTTGATGAAAAAATTAACTTAGAGCAAGCATATGAACGAGCCGAAGTGCCGTTGAAAGAGTTTATGAGCAAACATACGCGGCAAAAAGATTTAGCTTTATTTTTAAGCTATGCAGGAGCTGAACAGCCAAAAACGGTGCAAGATATTCCGATGTCAGCACTCGTCCCTGCATTTGCGATTAGCGAATTAAAAACGGCTTTTCAAATCGGCTTTATGTTATTCATCCCGTTTTTAGTGATTGATATGATTGTTGCAAGCGTATTAATGTCGATGGGGATGATGATGTTGCCGCCGGTCATGATTTCGTTGCCGTTTAAAATTTTATTATTTGTTCTCGTGGACGGTTGGTATTTAGTTGTGAAATCATTATTAGAAAGCTTTTAAAGTAGGTGGGAAAAATGAGTCCCGATTTTGTCATTCAAGTGGCAGAACGCGGTGTATATATGGTGCTCGTCATATGTGGGCCGCTCATGTTGCTTGCGCTTGCGGTCGGATTATTTGTCAGCATTTTGCAGGCAACGACACAAATTCAAGAACAGACGTTAGCGTTCGTTCCAAAAATTGTCGCTGTTCTCATCGGTCTCGTTTTTTTCGGACCGTGGATGCTTTCGCGCATGATTTCGTATGCATACAATATTTTTAGTAACTTAAGTAAATTTGTAGGATGAAGCGTATGGAGTTATACACGTATGTACCAACGTTTTTGCTTATTTTTGCGCGCGTCGCTTCCTTTTTTGCGACGATGCCGCTTTTCTCTTATCGAAATGTGCCGAACGTTCATAAAATCGGTTTTGCCTTTTTCATTAGTTGGATCATGTTTTTTTCCCTTGATCCGAAACCGATCGATGTTGACGGAACGTATATGATGTTGCTAATTAAAGAAGTGCTTGTCGGGCTGTTGATTGGGCTTGTTGCGTTTATTATCATGTCAGCGATTCAAATTGCGGGCGGACTCATTGATTTTCAAATGGGCTTTGCGATCGCAAACGTCATCGATCCACAAACAGGCGCACAAAGCCCATTAATGGGACAATATTTGTATACGATCGCTTTGTTTTTTTTACTTGCCGTCAATGGACATCATTTGTTGTTAGACGGTATTTTTTATAGTTATCAGTTCATTCCGCTCGAGCGCCTCATTTCTTTCGGAAATGGACAAATCGCAGAACAAGTCGTTCGTTTATTTCAAGCGATGTTTGTCATTGCGTTACAAATGGCCATTCCCATTGTCGGCTGTTTATTTTTAGTGGATGTAGCGCTTGGCATTGTCGCACGCACCGTTCCTCAAATGAACATTTTTGTTATTGGATTGCCTGTAAAAATTATCGTTAGTTTTGTTTTGTTTGTCATTGTATTTTCAAGCATGTTTGTCGTAACAAAACAACTGTTTGAATTCACTTTTACGTCGATGCGCGGCATGATGAAGCTGTTAGGGGGCGCGTAACGTGAGCTGGCTGTCGGTTGATTTGCAGTTTTTCGCCGGAGAAAAAACAGAAAAAGCAACGCCGAGAAAACGGCAAGAAGTGCGCAAAAAAGGGCAAGTAGCGAAAAGTGCTGATGCGACTGCAGCTTTTTTAATGCTCGTCGTTTTTCTTACTCTTTCGTTTTCTTCGGGCGTGTGGGGAGATGCGATTGTACGACTGTTTCGTCAATCTTTTCAACATTATTTTTTCATGGATGTGACGGTTGATTCTGTGCAGCTGATTTTCGTTGACCTTCTTCGCCAGCTTGCGATGCTTGTTGGACCGATTTTTTTAGCCGCGATTGCCGCAGCGCTATTTGTTAATTTTGTGCAAGTTGGCTTTTTGTTTACGACAGAACCGTTGCAAATGAAACTAAGTAAACTCGATCCGATTCAAGGATTCAAGCGCATCTTTTCCCTTCGTTCACTTGTAGAATTGTTAAAGTCGATTTTAAAAGTGCTGTTTGTTGGCGTTGTGACATTTTCAGTTTTATGGTTGCACATGGGTGATATTTTATCGCTATCCCATAAATCAATTGGTGCTAGTGCGATCACGCTTGGACGTTTAACGATTCAAATGGGGATCGTCGCTTCTGTCGCTTTACTGTTTCTTTCGATATTCGATTATTTGTATCAACGGTACGATTTTGAAAAAAATATTCGTATGTCAAAGCAAGATATTAAAGATGAATATAAAAAGACAGAAGGAGATCCGCTCATTAAATCGCGCATTAAGCAAAAGCAGCGAGAAATGGCGATGCGCCGCATGATGCAAGAAGTGCCGAAAGCGGATGTTGTTATTACAAACCCGACGCATTTTGCCGTTGCGTTAAAGTATGATGAACAACAAGCGGATGCCCCGATCGTTGTCGCCAAAGGGGCAGACTATATGGCACAAAAAATAAAAGATATCGCTAAAAAAAACGATGTGATGATCGTTGAAAATCGTCCGCTTGCGCGCGCACTATACGATCAAACAGATATCGGTATGGTTATTCCGGAAGCTTTTTTCAAAGCGGTAGCAGAAATTTTAGCGTACGTTTATAAAACGAAAAATAAACTTTAATTTTTATGTATGTGAACAGGAGAGAACGTTTATGTCGGCAAGGGACTTATCTGTATTACTTATGGTTGTATTAATTGTAGCGATGCTCATCATCCCTCTACCATCATGGTTGCTTAGCATCCTCATTATTATGAATATTTCTCTTGCGTTGCTCGTTCTCTTAACATCGATGAATATGCGCGAACCGCTTCAATTTTCGATCTTCCCTTCGCTTCTCCTTTTGCTTACATTATTTCGCCTCGGTTTGAACGTTTCAACGACTCGCTCGATTTTGAGCAGAGGAGAAGCAGGAGGAGTCGTTGAAACGTTTGGAACGTTCGTCATCGGTGGGAATGTTGTTGTTGGTTTTGTTGTCTTTTTAATTTTAATTATTATTCAATTTGTCGTCATTACAAAAGGGGCGGAGCGCGTATCAGAAGTTGCGGCTCGTTTTACGCTCGATGCGATGCCGGGAAAACAAATGAGCATTGATGCCGATTTAAATGCCGGCATTATCTCCGAACAACAAGCGAGAGAACGACGTGAAAAAATTGCGCAAGAAGCGGATTTTTACGGTGCGATGGACGGAGCAAGTAAATTCGTAAAAGGTGACGCGATCGCAGGAATTATTATTGTATTAATTAACATGTTATTTGGAATCGTCATCGGCATGGTGCAACAAGGGATGGACATTGGGGAAGCGGCAAGAAGATATACGCTATTAACCGTTGGGGACGGAATTGTTAGCCAAATTCCAGCGTTATTAATTTCAACGGCCACTGGTATTGTCGTCACCCGTGCAGCCTCTGATGATAATTTAGGTGCCGACATTATGCGGCAGCTGTTTGCGTATCCGAAAATGTTATACGTCACAGCGGGGACCATTTTTTTACTCGGGTTGTTTACCCCAATTAATGATTTGTTAACGATTCCGATTGCTTCTTTGCTTGCTTTCGGCGCATATCAATTGACAAAACAAGCTCGTGTGGCAGAAACGACAACAGAAGAGACAGAAGAGGAAATCGAAACCGATCAAATGAAAAGTCCAGAAAGTGTTGTTAGTTTATTAAGTGTCGATCCGATTGAATTTGAGTTTGGGTACGGACTCATTCCGCTTGCTGACGCTAATCAAGGCGGAGATTTATTAGATCGTATCGTCATGATTCGTCGCCAACTTGCTTTAGAGCTTGGTGTCGTCATTCCTGTTGTTCGCATTCGTGATAACATTCAACTGCAGCCGAATGAGTATCGACTAAAAATTAAAGGAAATGAAGTGGCGCGTGGCGAGTTGTTGCTTGATCATTATTTAGCGATGAGCCCTGGCGTTGATGATGATTCCATTGAAGGAATCGATACGATTGAGCCGGCTTTCGGTTTGCCAGCAAAATGGATTTCCGAAGAAATGAAAGAGCGAGCTGAAATGTTTGGATATACGGTCGTTGATCCGCCATCTGTCGTATCGACGCATATCACTGAGCTGTTAAAAGCGCATGCGCATGAGTTGCTCGGTCGACAAGAAACGAAGCAGTTAATCGATCATGTAAAAGAATCGTATCCAATTTTAGTTGAAGAAGTGACGCCAAATCCACTATCGGTTGGCGACATTCAAAAAGTGCTTGCGAATTTATTACGTGAAAAAGTATCGATCCGCAATTTGCCGGTTATTTTTGAAACGCTTGCAGATTTTGGACGAATGACAACAGATCCAGATCTTTTAACAGAATATGTGCGTCAAGCGCTCGCGCGTCAAATTACGAGCCAGTATGTTGTTGAAGGTCAGCCGTTGCGTGTTATTACATTATCAGGAAAAGTTGAAAAAATGATTGCCGAAGGCGTACAACAAACGGAACACGGCAATTACTTGGCGCTTGATCCCGTTGTTTCACAAGCGATTATTGAAGCGATTGCTATGCAAATTGAGCAATTTCCGTTTCAAGATCAATCGCCGATTTTACTTTGCTCGCCGGCTGTGCGCATGTATGTTAGACAATTAACCGAACGATATTTCCGTCACGTTCCGGTCTTGTCGTATAATGAACTTGAAGCCAATGTGGAAGTTCAAAGTGTTGGGGTGGTGAATGTGGAATGAAAGTAAAAAAGTTTGTTGCTTCGTCTATGCCAGAAGCGATGAAAATGATTCGTGCGGAACTTGGAAATGATGCTGTTATTTTAAACTCGAAAGTCGTACAAAAAAAGGGCTTTCTTGGTCTATTTTCCCGAAAAAATATTGAAGTGATTGCTGCCGTTGATCCAAAGCCAACCACTCCGCCTGTTCAAAAAATGAAAGAAAAACGAAAAGAGCGCACAGAACCGTTGCGTGATGAACAGCTATTAAAAGAAATTCATGAATTAAAAGCGACGATCCGTCAGTTGTCACAAGGAGGGGGAGTTGAGCATTACCCCGCTCCGTTAAAAGCGATAGATGCCCATTTAATTGATCAAGAAGTAAGCGATGATGTGCGAGCGATGTTCATGTCTACTTTGTTGCAACGATGGTACACGTCGGGAGCGAACGGATCGTATGACGAAGTAAAGAAATGGCTTTATGAGGAAATTGTAAACACATTATCTTCTCTTTCGTTCGGCGGTATTTCTTTTCGAAAAAAATTCGTTAACGTTGTTGGACCAACGGGGGTTGGAAAAACGACGACACTGGCGAAAATGGCAGCCGATTGCGTCATTAAACATAGAAAAAAAGTAGCATTTATTACGACCGATACGTATCGCATCGCAGCAATTGATCAGCTAAAAACATATGCAAAAATTTTAAATGTGCCAATTGAAGTATGTTACAATCTTGACGATTTTCGCCAAGCAAAAGAGAAGCTTACATCGTACGATATTGTTTTTATTGATACGGCCGGAAGAAATTTTCGCAACGTCCAATATGTGAACGATTTAAAAGAAATGATCGATTTTAATGAAGAAATGGAAACATTTCTCGTCTTATCGTTAACAGCGAAATGGCGAGATATGAAAGAAATTTATACACAGTTTTCCCTGATTCCGATTCATAAATTTATTTTCACGAAAATGGACGAAACGAGTCGGCATGGGGCGATGTTAAATATGATGGTTCAATGCGGTATCGGTACAGCGTATATGACGCACGGGCAAAACGTGCCAGACGATATCGTTGAAGCTACTCCACAGCTTGTGGCAAATATGATTACCGGGGTCGAGCAACAATGATGAGAGATCAAGCGGAAAGCTTACGTTTACGTGTAAAAAAAATGCAACACGGTTCAGAAACGAAAGCGATTGCTGTGTTAAGTGGAAAAGGTGGCGTTGGAAAGTCGAACGTTTCGCTAAACTTTTCATTAGCGCTACGTCAGCGGGGAAAACATGTATTGTTGTTTGATATGGATATCGGAATGGGAAATATCGACATTTTACTTGGACAAACGTCATCCCATACGATCATCGATATTTTTCGTCCAAATGTCACCATTCATGATATTATAAAGACAGGACCGAATGAGTTGGCGTTTATTGCAGGGGGAACGGGATTTACCGAAATTTTTCATATGGATGAACAACAAGTGGAATATTTTATTGAACAGTTACAACACGTTTCTGTGCAATATGATTACATCATTTTTGATATGGGAGCGGGGATGTCCGAAGATCGTCTTCAATTGTTAAAGGCGGTTGATGATATTTTCATCGTAACAACCCCTGAACCAACCGCTTTAACTGATGCATACGCAACGATGAAATACATTCATTTAGCGGACCCACACCTTCCGGTTTATGTGCTAGTGAATCGTGTGCGTTCGGATAAAGAAGGAATCGAAACGTTACAACGTTTAAAACAAGTGGCGAAACGTTTTTTAGGAAAAGAGTTACATGCCTTAGGATATGTGCCAGAAGATCGAACAGTAAGCACAGCTGTTATTCGTCAAACACCTTTTCTTTTGTTTGATCCGAGTGCGAAGGCGAGCAAGGCGGTAGTACAAATGACAGATCGCTATTTAGCAGATGAAGAGCATGAGGGGAAAGAGAAGCGCCCGTTTCACTTTTTTGCCAAGCTGCGTCAATACTTTTTAGAAAGGTAGGTTATCATCGCCGTGAAGAAAGCAAAAGTGCTTGTCGTTGATGACTCTGCTTTTATGCGAAAATTAATTAGCGACTTTTTGTCAGAACATCCCCGCTTGCACGTTGTCGGTACAGCACGTGATGGACAAGAAGCGCTACAAAAAATTGAGCAATTACAACCTGATGTTGTCACGTTAGATGTTGAGATGCCTGTCATGAACGGGCTTGAGACGCTAAAGCATATTATGCAGAAACGTCCGCTTCCTGTTGTCATGATTTCAAGCACGACGACAGAAGGAGCGGAAAATACAATTTTAGCGTTGCAATACGGTGCCGTTGATTTTATTGCTAAGCCCTCAGGTGCCATCTCGCTAGATTTATATAAAATTAAAGATAAAATGATCGAAAAGGTGCTTTTAGCGAGCGAAGCGAATTTGCGAACGGTAAAGACAAAGCAAAAAATGTCTATGTTGCCACAAAAGCAATATAGTAAAATAGAGGTAAGCGAACGACAACATGTGAGCGGAAACAAAAAAATCATCGCCATCGGCACATCGACGGGTGGACCGCGTGCGCTTCAGCACGTGTTAACGAAATTTCCAGCGACCATTGATGCACCTATTTTAGTTGTGCAACATATGCCAAAAGGATTTACAAAATCGTTAGCGAACCGCCTCGATTCGTTATGCGATATTCGGGTGAAAGAAGCAGAAGACGGTGAAGTTATTCAAAAAGGGACGGCATATATCGCACCGGGTGGAAAACATTTATATGTCAAACGTGTCGGTACATCGCTTGCCATTCATCTTGATGAAGCAGCACCGCGCAACGGACATCGCCCTTCGGTTGACGTCATGTTTGAGTCGTTAAGCGCTCTAACAGATTACGAAAAAATTGCCGTCGTTATGACGGGAATGGGTTCAGACGGCACAGCAGGATTAAAACAGTTAAAAATGTCTGGTAAAACGTTTGTTATTGCAGAATCTGCTGAATCTTCAGTCGTATTCGGCATGCCAAAATCGGCCATTGCTGCGAACGTCGTTGATGAAATTGTTCATGTTGATGATATTGCTGAAGCGGTAATGAAGCACGTACAAGTTTGAGGGGGATAGGAACAATGGACATGAATCAATACCTCGAAGTGTTTATTGATGAAAGTAAAGAACATTTACAAACGATTAACGAACAATTGTTAGAGCTTGAAAAAAATCCAGATGACGTGTCGATCGTCAATGAAATTTTCCGTTCTGCCCACACGTTAAAAGGGATGTCAGCGACGATGGGATTTGAGGACTTAGCGAATTTAACACACCAAATGGAAAATGTGCTTGATGGCATTCGCAATGGGAAAATTGCGGTGACACCTGAGTTGCTTGATGTCATTTTCCGTGCCGTTGACGATTTAGAAGCGATGGTTGTTTCCATTGCAGAAGGTGGGGATGGAAAGCGTGACGTTACAGCCGTTGTTGCGCAGTTAAAACAAATCGAAAAAGGAGAAGTCGTTGTCGCTCCACAAAAAAGCAATGCAATCCAAGAACAAACGTACGATGAATTTGAATACACCATTTTAAAACAGTCAGCTGAGCAAGGATTTCATAGCTACGAAGTGAGCGTAAAATTGCGTTCCGACTGCTTATTAAAGGCCGCTCGTGTATTTATGATTTTTGAAGTCATTGAACAAATTGGTGAAGTAATCAAATCTGTTCCGTCAGTAGAAATGCTTGAAGCGGAACAATTTGACGATCAATTTGTCGTGACAGTTGTGACAAAAGTATCACAAGATGAGTTACAAAAACGCATTATGAAAGTGTCCGAGGTAGAAGAAGTAAACGTTCAGCCGGTTGATTTACATAGATCTGAAAACACGGTCGAACAAAAAGAAGAGCAGAAAAAGGAACAAAAAGAAGAAACAAAAACGGTTGAACAAACAGTCGAGAAAAAACAAGAAGCACAAGAAGAAAAGCAAACGGGAAAGCAAGTGAGTAATAAAACGATTCGCGTAAATATTGAGCGGCTCGATATATTAATGAATTTGTTCGAAGAGCTCGTCATTGATCGCGGTCGATTGGAACAAATTTCACGCGAGCTAAACAACCCAGAATTACACGAAACGGTTGAACGTATGTCACGCATTTCAGGCGATTTGCAAAACATCATTTTAAATATGCGCATGGTCCCTGTTGAAACGGTATTTAACCGCTTCCCGCGCATGGTTCGTCAATTAGCTCGCGATTTAGGAAAGAAAATTAACCTTGAAATTATCGGAGCAGAAACGGAGCTTGATCGCACGGTGATTGATGAGATCGGCGATCCGCTCGTTCACTTATTGCGCAATGCAATCGACCACGGTATTGAAACGCCAGATGTGCGCCGTGCGAAAGGAAAGCCGGAAGAGGGGACAGTCAAGTTAAAAGCGTATCATAGCGGCAACCATGTATTTATTGAAATTGAAGATGACGGTGCAGGCATTAGCCGTGAAAAAGTGTTGAGAAAAGCGATTAGTAAAGGGATTATCTCCGAACAAAATGCGGCGAATTTAACGGATAAACAAGTATATGAGCTTATTTTTGCGTCAGGTTTTTCGACAGCAGATAAAGTATCTGATATTTCTGGGCGTGGTGTCGGCTTAGATGTTGTCAAAAGCACGATCGAATCGCTTGGTGGTTCGGTATCAATTGATTCAGAGGAAGGAGTCGGCTCCGTCTTTTCGATTCAACTACCGCTTACACTATCTATTATTTCTGTCATGTTAGTTGAAATTCAAAAGGAAAAATATGCAATTCCACTGTCATCTATTATCGAAACGGCTATTGTGAAGAAAGAAGATATTTTACATGCTCATAACCAAAAAGTCATTGATTTCCGTGGAAAAGTTGTTCCGCTTTTATTCTTAAAAGATATTTTTGAAGTGCCTGTCGTCAAGGAAGAAGACGATTTCTTATCGGTCGTCATGGTGCGGAAAGGTGAAAAAATGGCTGGACTTGTCGTCGATTCGTTTATTGGTCAACAAGAAGTGGTGTTAAAATCGCTTGGCAACTACTTAACGTCCGTGTTTGCGATTTCTGGAGCGACCATTTTAGGTGACGGACAAGTGGCGCTCATTATTGACTGCAATGCGCTCATTAAGTAGGGACAAGCGAGAGGGGGAATATAATGTGGCTGAGCTGAAAGTGATTGTATTTCAATTAAAAGACGAAGAATATGCCATTCCAGTTCAACAAGTACGTTCAATTGAAAAAATTCAACATATTACGCGCGTTCCTCGCGTTCCGAAGTATGTGAAAGGCGTCATTAATTTGCGCGGCGTTGTAACACCGATTATTGACTTGCGCATGCGTTTCGGTTTAGAGGAAGCCGAGTTTTCTGACCATACGCGCGTCATTATCGTTGCGCTCGATGATATGGAAGTCGGTTTAATTGTTGATGCGGCAAACGATGTCGTTGATATTTCAACAGAAGCGATTGAACCGCCACCAGAGGTAGTGGATACAACAACAGCGGAATATATTAACGGTGTCGTGAAAATTGGAAAACGACTATTCATTTTATTAAACTTAGAAAAAGTATTAAAAACAGAGAAAGGATAAATCGTCCATGTCATATTTTGAACGGATGGATGCCGTCCATATGGACATACTAAAAGAGATTGGAAATATTGGTGCGGGTCACGCAGCGACAGCGTTATCAAAGCTGTTAAATAAAAAAATTGAAATGACGATTCCGGATGTGCGCATCATTTCATTTGATGAAATGATGGATATTGTTGGAGGAGCTGACAATGTCGTCGCCGCTGTTTTCTTGCGCATTGAAGGAGATGCGCCAGGGAATATGTTTTTCGTATTATCTATTGAACAAGCGGAGCGGTTTATTCAGCAAATGATTGGCGATGAACAGTTTAAACTAGAGCAAGATTGTTCCGAATTGTCGCTATCTGCGTTGCAAGAGCTAGGCAACATTTTAGCCGGTTCGTATTTATCGTCTTTGTCAGATTTTACTCATTTAAATTTATATCCATCTGTTCCGGCGCTTAGCATTGATATGATTGGTGCGATTTTAAGCTATGGATTAATTGAAATGTCGCGCGTTGGCGATCATGTCATTGTCGTTGATACAGCCATTCATGAAGAACATCAGCCTGATGACCGTGTAAACGGACACTTTTTCCTACTCCCTGACCCTGAATCATTTCACATTATTTTTCGGGCTTTAGGTGTGGAACATGATGAGTGAAATTGTTCAAGTAGTAAAAGTAGGAATTGCTGACATGAATGTAGTAAAGGCACCACATGTCATTCGTACATGTGGACTTGGCTCTTGCGTCGGTGTCGTTGTGTATGATTTAGCAAAAGAAGTGGCAGGGATGGCGCATGTCATGCTCCCTGACTCATCGTTAGCAAAATCCGAAAACATGAATGTAGCAAAATATGCCGACACTGCGATTGAAGAGTTAGTGCGCCGAGTCATTGGGGCGGGGGGAAGAAATGGTCATTTGAAGGCAAAAATGGCTGGCGGTGCGCAAATGTTTCAGTTTCGTACAGGTACGACAGATATGATGCGCATCGGACCGCGCAACGTTGAGGCTGTTCGTGAGCAGCTTCAACGTTTTCGCATCCCAATCGTTGCTGAAGACGTCGGAGGGAGTAGTGGACGAACGATTGAATTTCATCCGAAAACAGGCATGTTGCTCATTCGAACAGTAAATCAAGGGGTACGGGAAATGTAATGGCTAGTACATGGAAATTTAACGTGATGTTTGCCTTATTTGGCTGTATCGTCGCTTTTTTTTCTTCATTATTGCAAAATAGTGTATCGACATCTATGATACGTGCGTTGATCGCATTTGTTATTTTCTTTGTTTTTGCATTTATCATTCGTTGGATGATGGCGTTTATTCAAAAAGATGTATCGACACAAAACATGTCGTTCACATCATCAGATGAAATCGAAGTGGAACAGATGATTGAAAATTTAAACGAAGAAGAGCAACAAAAAGTAGCAGAGTATATTCGGCAACTATTGAGGCAGGAAGAAAAGTAAATGAACGTTAACATTTAGGGGGGATGATATGATTGAGCAATGCTGGCAAAAGTGGATTGATGCTCGCGATCGCGAGGCTTGCGATCAACTGATTGAAAAATATATGCCACTTGTCGATTATCATGTGCAACGTATTGCTTCATCCCTTCCGAAAAGCGTGAAAAGAGAAGATTTAAAAAGTTTAGCGCTACTTGGCTTATATGATGCGCTAGAAAAGTTCGATCCTTCACGCGATTTAAAATTTGATACGTATGCTTCCTTTCGCATTCGTGGCGCGATTTTAGACGGATTGCGCAAAGAAGATTGGCTTCCGCGCAGCGTACGAGACAAGGCGAAAAAAATAGAAGCAACAATTGAGCAGTTGCAACAAACTTACATGCGTGATGTCAGCGCTAAAGAAGTGGCGGAAGCATTAAACATTTCAGAAGATGAAGTGTATGCGGTGATGAGCGAACAGTTTTTCGCCAATGTTTTATCTTTAGATGAGCGACCGTTTGATGATGACGACGATCAACCGTCATTTACGATTCGCGATGATCGATCTCTGTCGCCCGAAGAACATATGTTGCGTGAAGAACAAATTGCGCAATTAGCGAATATCATTCAACAGCTAAATGAAAAAGAACAGCTAGTCATTAGTTTATTTTACAAAGAAGAATTGACGTTTACAGAAATCGGACATATTATGGGACTGTCCACGTCACGAATTTCCCAAATTCACGCAAAAGCCTTATTTAAAATGCGCAAACTGATTGAGCAAGCGATATGACAGTCCTTCATCACTTTATGAAGGAAGTGAGAACATGAGTTTAAAATTAGTCGAGTTACAAGTGGCGTTGCCGAAAACGCATGAGCTCGGAAAATGGCAAGAACATATGCAACAATACGGACAGCTTGCTCAGCAACAGCTTGCAACAGAAATGAAAAAACAAGATGAGCGCATTCGGCAACAAGTGACGAGAGCGGAACAAAGCGAACGCGCGAAGTGGAAAAAACAGTCTGAGAAAAAAGAAAAAAGTAAACATCCTTACAAAGGAACACATATTGATTTTATCGGATAAGAGGGATGATATGACGACGTTTTTATGGTTGATCAGCTTCGTTCTGCATGGTGTCTCGCTTTTTCTCATTATTCTTTTATCATTAAAATGGGCAAAAATTAAAGAGACAGAAAGAGAGCAAGCGGAGCTAATTCGCGAAATGGAAACGATGATGACGACATATTTAATGCAGTTTAAAGAGGAAAACGAACGATTTGTTAAACAAATGACATCATCGGCCGTTCGTCAAAAGAAAAAAGAAGCCTCTCCCCTATTTCGAGACGAACAAGTGCGACTTCCAGTTGACGACGTTGTTGACCGAGTGGAATTATCAACAACTTCGCCGAAGGAAGAGCCGTCGCTCGAGTCGCTCATTTCAGAAGCGTTAAAACTTCAACAACAAGGAAAAACAATGGATGAAATCGCGAAAGCATTGAAGCGTGGGAAGACAGAAATAGAGCTTTTGCTTAAATTTCACCAAAAGTAGTTGAATGTGCTTTTTAATTATGATATAGTTCTATTTGGTGTGAATACACACGCTCATCGATTTAAGCAACGGTGCTGCTTTGCAGTCTTGCTTAAAAATGACGTGAGCGGAGGAAAAAAACCATCTAGGAGGATGAAAGATGTCTGTTATTTCAATGAAACAGTTGCTTGAAGCAGGGGTTCACTTCGGGCATCAAACACGTCGTTGGAACCCAAAAATGAAAAAATACATTTTCACTGAGCGCAATGGTATTTACATCATTGACTTGCAAAAAACAGTGAAAAAAGTAGAAGAAGCGTACAACTTCGTCAAAGAACTTGCGGCAAACGGCGGCAAAATTTTATTCGTTGGTACGAAAAAACAAGCGCAAGATTCTGTGAAAGAAGAAGCAGAACGTTCTGGCATGTTCTACGTAAACCAACGTTGGTTAGGTGGGACGTTAACAAACTTTGCAACGATCCAAAAACGTATTAAACGTTTAAAAGAGATCGAAAGAATGGCTGAAGACGGCACATTCGATGTATTGCCTAAAAAAGAAGTGGTAAAACTAAAGAAAGAATTAGAGCGTCTTGAAAAGTTTTTAGGCGGTATTAAAGAAATGAAAGAATTGCCAGATGCGTTATTTGTTATCGACCCACGCAAAGAGCGCATTGCCGTTGCAGAAGCTCGTAAATTAAACATTCCGATCATCGGAATCGTGGATACAAACTGCGATCCAGACGAAATCGACTACGTCATTCCTGCGAACGACGATGCGATTCGCGCTGTGAAGCTTCTTACAGCTAAAATTGCGGATGCGATTTTAGAAGCAAAACAAGGCGAAGAAGCGGTTGTCACAGCTGAGTAAACATGTGAAAGGTGATAAGAGGGGGAAGCCTTTTATCACCTTTTTTTAAGAAAATCGGGCATACTAAGCATACAAACCGTTTCGGTTTGTGTACATACGATTTCGCACATAAAAAAGGAGGATGTTTGACATGGCAATTACTGCTCAAATGGTAAAAGAATTGCGCGAAAAAACAGGTGCAGGAATGATGGACTGCAAAAAAGCATTAACAGAAACAAACGGTGATATGGAAAAAGCGATCGACTGGCTTCGTGAAAAAGGAATGGCGAAAGCAGCGAAGAAAGCAGATCGTATCGCAGCGGAAGGAACAACGTTAATCGAAGTAGATGAAAATACAGCAGTGATTTTAGAAGTAAACTCTGAAACAGACTTCGTTGCGAAAAACGAAGGGTTTAAAACATTAGTAAAAGAATTAGCTGACCATTTATTAAAACATAAACCTGCAACAGTCGAAGAAGCTTTACAACAAAAAATGGATAACGGTGCGACAGTAGAAGAACACATTAATGCAGCGATCGCTAAAATTGGTGAAAAAATTACATTACGTCGCTTTGCGGTTGTTGAAAAAGGAGACAACGCTGCATTCGGTGCGTACTTACACATGGGTGGTCGCATTGCTGTATTAACTGTATTAGAAGGTACAACAAATAGCGACGTTGCGAAAGATGTAGCGATGCACATCGCGGCAATTAATCCAAAATACGTTTCTCGCGATGAAGTATCTGCAGATGAAATCGCTCGCGAGCGCGAAGTGTTAAAACAACAAGCATTAAATGAAGGAAAGCCTGAAAATATCGTTGAAAAAATGGTTGAAGGCCGTTTAGGCAAATTCTTTGAAGACATTTGCTTACTTGAGCAAAGCTTCGTGAAAAATCCAGATGTGAAAGTGCGTCAATTTGTAGAGTCTAATGGTGCAACTGTGAAAAGCTTCATCCGTTACGAAGTAGGCGAAGGTATTGAAAAGCGCCAAGATAACTTTGCTGAAGAAGTTATGAGCCAAGTTCGTAAGTAATGAAGACAAATAGGGAACACATATGTGTTCCCTATTTTTAAAGAACGGTATGGAGGTTTACAATGGAAAGTCCAAAGTATAAACGTGTCGTTTTAAAACTAAGCGGTGAAGCGTTAGCGGGAGAGCAAGGATTTGGAATTAATCCGTCTGTCATTAAATCGATCGCTCAACAAGTAAAAGAAGTGGCAGAACTAGGAGTCGAAGTTGCCGTTGTCGTTGGGGGCGGAAACATTTGGCGTGGAAAAATTGGTAGCGAAATGGGGATGGACCGCGCCACAGCTGATTACATGGGAATGTTAGCAACGGTGATGAACTCGCTCGCGCTGCAAGATAGCTTAGAGCAGCTCGGTGTACAAACGCGTGTGCAAACGTCGATTGAAATGCGCCAAGTAGCCGAGCCGTACATTCGAAGAAGAGCGATTCGTCACTTAGAGAAAAAACGTGTCGTCATTTTTGCAGCAGGAACAGGAAACCCGTACTTTTCAACAGATACGACAGCCGCGCTTCGTGCTGCAGAAATTGAAGCGGATGTCATTTTAATGGCGAAAAACAACGTAGACGGTGTATATAGCGCCGATCCAAAAGTGGACAAAAACGCAGTCAAATATGATGAACTCTCTTATTTAGATGTCATTAAACAAGGATTAGGCGTCATGGACTCGACTGCTTCATCGCTATGTATGGATAACGATATTCCACTCATTGTTTTCTCCATTATGGAAGAAGGAAATATTAAACGTGCTGTATTAGGTGAAAATATCGGAACAATTGTAAGGGGGAAATAACATGCAAGTATTAACGAACGCGAAAGAAAAGATGGATAAAGCGGTTCAAGCTTTTTCACGTGAACTTGCAACGATTCGTGCAGGTCGTGCGAATCCTGCATTATTAGAAAAAATTACAGTCGATTACTACGGCATGCCAACTCCAATTATTCAATTAGCCGGCATTCAAGTGCCTGAAGCGCGCCTGCTTGTCATTCAACCGTATGACAAATCTGTATTGAAAGAAATCGAAAAGGCGATTTTAGCATCAGATTTAGGTTTAACACCTTCAAACGACGGTTCAGTCATTCGCATTGCGATTCCACCGCTTACTGAAGAGCGCCGCCGTGAACTCGTTAAGCTTGTGAAAAAATATGCTGAAGAAGCAAAAGTCGCTGTGCGCAACATTCGTCGCGATGCAAACGACGAGTTGAAAAAGCTAGAGAAAAACGGTGAAATTACTGAAGATGAATTGCGCGGTTATACAGAAGATATTCAAAAACTAACAGACGATCATATCGCAAAAATCGATGCGATTACGAAAGAAAAAGAGAAAGAAGTAATGGAAGTATAAGTCCCTCTATGTTTATAGAGGGTTTTTTGTTATAATTACGAAATAGGGCGCACAGCCTAATTACGATCGATCAAAGCTGGAGGACATGCGCTTATGTTTGAAAAGATGAAAAGATGGAAAAACAAAGAAGAAGCGTATTCAAAAGAAACCGTTTTACAAGGACCGATTCCTGCGCATGTGGCGATCATTATGGACGGAAACGGACGATGGGCGAAAAGACGTGCATTGCCACGGATGGCTGGACATTACGAAGGTATGCAAACGGTGCGAAAAATTACGCGCTTTGCCAACGAACTAGGTGTGAAAGTGTTAACGTTATATGCATTTTCAACAGAAAATTGGAAACGACCGAAAACAGAAGTAGATTATTTAATGCAGCTTCCTGAACAGTTTTTAACGACATTTTTGCCCGAGTTAATTGCAGAAAATGTACAAGTGCGCGTCATGGGACATAAAGACCAACTACCTTTACATACGTTACGTGCAGTCGATCAGGCGATCGAACAGACGAAACAAAATACCGGTTTAATTTTAAACTTTGCCTTAAACTACGGAAGCCGTGCAGAAATTGTACATGCGGTTCAAAAACTTGTTGACGATGTACAAAACGGAGCGATTCAAGCAAACGATGTCGATGAACAGTTGTTTCATTCTTATTTAATGACAAACGATTTGCCTGATCCTGATTTGCTTATTCGCACAAGCGGGGAAATTCGTTTAAGTAACTTTATGCTTTGGCAATTAGCATATACAGAGTTTTGGTTTACAGATGTATTATGGCCAGACTTCACAGAACAACACTTTTTACAGGCGGTACATGAATTTCAGCAACGTAGCCGCCGATTTGGAGGCGTATAATTTCATATGAAACAAAGAATTGTGACAGCAATTATTGCAGCTTCAGTCTTTTTACCGATCGTCATATATGGCGGATGGCCATTTTTAGTCTTAACGTATATACTCGCTACGGTTGGTTTATTTGAACTTATTCGCATGAAAAAAATGTCGCTTTTTTCGTTTCCAAGCATCGTTAGTTTTCTTGTATTATGGCTCTTTTTATATCCGTATGAACATATGATAAACATATGGATCCTCATCATCGGACTCTTTTTGTTGCTCATTTATACGGTCATATCCAAAAATGCGTTTACGTTTGATGATGTTGGGTTTATGATTGCTTCTTTACTATATGTAGGGGTTGGGTTTTATTCGTTTTTTCACGTGCGCGAAGCAGGGTTGTCGTATATTTTTTATGCGCTCTTTTTAATTTGGGCAACGGATAGCGGAGCGTACTTTATTGGTCGAGCGCTTGGAAAACGAAAACTGTGGGAGCACATTAGCCCGAACAAAACAGTTGAAGGTGCTGTTGGAGGCATTTTATGTGCACTTTTTGTTGTCAGTGCTTATGAGTGGTTATCACCGTTTGCTCCATCTTTTCCGATGTTACTGATCGCGACAGTCGTTTTGTCCGTTTTCGGTCAACTCGGTGACTTAGTGGAGTCGGCGTTTAAACGGCATTATGGAGTAAAAGATTCAGGTGCTATTTTGCCGGGGCATGGCGGCATTTTAGATCGCTTTGATAGTTTGTTGTTTATTTTACCAATTTTATATTTGTTTTACCTCATTGTTTAAAAAGGAGTGGACAGCTTGCGAGCAATTAGTTTATTAGGTGCGACGGGCTCGATTGGAATGCAAACGTTAGAAGTCATTCGTGCTCATCGCGATGCGTTTCGTCTCGTTGCTTTTTCAGCTGGACGAAATATAGAACAGGCAAGAATGATCATTGAACAATTTTCACCAAAAGTTGTATGTGTTGCCCAAAAAGAAGATGCCGACATGTTGCAGAGCGAATATATTGGGCGAGTGCGCATCGTTTCAGGTGAAGATGGGCTCATTGAAGTGGCGACCGTTCAAGAAGCTGACATTGTCGTCAATGCGGTAGTAGGAAGCGTTGGACTAGTGCCTACGTTAAAAGCGATTGAGGCGAAAAAAACAATTGCGCTAGCTAATAAAGAAACGTTAGTTACCGCAGGCCATCTCGTTATGAAGCACGCGATCGATTACGGTGTGTCGATTTTGCCTGTGGACAGTGAACATTCCGCTATTTTCCAATGTTTACAAGGAGAGCAACAAAAAAATATCGAATGTATTATTTTGACGGCATCCGGCGGCAGTTTTCGCGATCGCACGCGCGAGCAGCTAGAACATGTCACGGTGGAAGAAGCGCTAAAACATCCGAATTGGTCGATGGGAGCAAAAATTACGATCGACTCCGCAACGATGATGAATAAAGGGCTTGAAGTGATCGAAGCACATTGGTTGTTCCACCTACCGTACGAACAAATTGACGTTCTTTTACATAAAGAAAGCATCATTCATTCTATGGTGCAATTTCATGACGGAAGCGTGATTGCTCAGCTTGGAACGCCAGATATGCGCGTACCGATTCAATATGCGCTAACGTATCCGGATCGTTTTCCGCTACATATCGAACGACTGAACTTAGCACAAGTAGCCACGTTGCATTTTCAAAAAGTGGACATGAACCGGTTCCGTTGTTTACAATTTGCTTATGAGGCAGGAAACATAGGTGGAACGATGCCGACCGTATTAAATGCAGCGAATGAAGAAGCGGTGGCAGCCTTTTTAGCTGGACGAATATCGTTTTTAGCGATTGAACAATGCATTGAACAAGCGATGGAGCGGCACGTGCCGATTGCTCATCCAGATCTTGAGACGATTCGCGAAGTCGATCGTGAAACGAGACAATATGTAAAATCACTACACATGTAAAAGGTGGTTGAAACGTTGGAAACGGTTATTGCTTTTATTGTCATTTTTGGTGCGCTTGTGTTTTTTCATGAATTAGGGCACTTCATTTTCGCAAAGCGAGCAGGTATTTTATGTCGCGAATTTGCGATTGGATTCGGTCCGAAAGTGTTTTCGATGAAAAAAGGAGAAACGACATATACGATTCGTTTGCTCCCGCTTGGCGGTTTTGTGCGCATGGCCGGTGAAGATCCAGAAATGATTGACGTGAAGCGCGGTCAAGTTGTCGGCTTATTGTTTCATGAAGACGGGAAAGTGAAAAAAGTGATCGTCAATCATAAAGACGAATATCCCGATGCGAAAATCATTGAAGTAGAACGCGCTGATTTTGAACATGAGTTATATATTGAAGGATATGAAGGCGATGATGAGCGTTTACAACGCTTTGAATTAAGCGATCCTGCTTACATCGTCATCGATCGAGAAGAAGTGCAAATTGCGCCGTACGATCGTCAATTTGGTTCTAAAACGCTCGGACAGCGCGCGATGGCCATTTTTGCTGGTCCGTTGATGAATTTTATTTTAGCGCTTGTCATTTTCATTCTTATCGGACTGTTGCAAGGTTATCCGGTTGATAAACCAGTGATTGGTGAATTGACAGAGGATGGTGCTGCACGTCAAGCTGGGCTACAACAAGGGGATGTCGTCATGTCGATTAATGGACAGCCGATGTCTTCTTGGACAGATGTTGTGACAATCATTCGAAAAAGCCCAGAAAAACCGCTTCAATTTCAAGTAAATCGCAACGGTCAAATCATTGATCTCACCGTCACACCAGAAAAGAAAACGATCGAAGGTGAGACGATCGGTCTCATCGGTGTGTATGGACCGATGGAAAAGTCGTTTGTCGGAGCGATCAAACAAGGGGCGTTAGAGACGTACTATTGGACAAAAGAAATCATCGTTGGATTAGGTCATTTATTGACGGGGAAATTTTCTTTTGATATGTTGTCCGGACCTGTTGGCATTGCTGTTTCGACTCATAAAGTCGCTCAATCCGGCGTGTATTACTTAATGAAATGGGGAGCGATTTTAAGCATTAACTTAGGCATTATCAACTTGCTTCCACTTCCGGCGCTCGATGGAGGACGGTTAACGTTTTTTGCGATTGAAGCGTTGCGTGGAAAACCGATTGATCGTCAAAAAGAAGGCATTGTACACTTTATCGGTTTTGCCCTTCTTATGTTGCTTATGCTTGTTGTTACATGGAATGACATTCAAAAATTTTTCTTATAATTAAATGAAGTAAGAGGTGCTAAAAAAGATGAAACAAAGTATGTCGTTTATTCCTACATTACGTGAAGTGCCGGCAGATGCGGAAATTAAAAGCCATCAACTGCTGCTTCGCGCCGGCTTTATTCGCCAAAATGCAAGCGGAGTATATAGCTTTTTGCCGCTTGGTAAGCGCGTGCTGCAAAAAATTGAAGCGATCATTCGCGAGGAAATGGAGCGTGCTGGTGCTATTGAACTGTTGATGCCAGCGCTTCAACAAGCGGAATTATGGCAAGAATCAGGTCGTTGGTATTCATACGGACCAGAATTAATGCGTTTAAAAGATCGTCACGATCGCGACTTTGCGCTCGGTGCGACACATGAAGAAGTCATTACGGCGCTCGTTCGTGATGAAGTGAAATCGTATAAACGGTTACCGCTTACGCTTTATCAAATTCAAACGAAGTTTCGCGATGAAAAACGTCCGCGCTTCGGTTTGCTTCGCGGTCGCGAATTTATTATGAAAGATGCGTATTCATTCCACGCTTCACAAGAAAGTTTAGACGAAGTGTACAATAAAATGTACGAAGCATATGCGAACGTGTTCCGACGCTGCGGATTAAATTTCCGTGCCGTCATTGCGGACTCTGGTGCAATGGGTGGCAAAGATACGCATGAATTTATGGTTTTATCCGATGTTGGTGAAGACACGATCGCATATTCAGATTCGTCTGATTATGCGGCAAACATTGAAATGGCGCCGGTGATTACGACTTATGAGCGAAGTGATGAACCGCATGCACCGCTTGAGAAAGTGCATACACCAGAACAACGTTCGATTGAAGAAGTGAGCCAATTTCTTCAAGTACCAAAAGAAAAATGTATCAAGTCGTTATTATTTAAAGTAGACGATCGCTATGTCCTCGTTCTTGTGCGTGGTGATCATGAAGTCAATGATGTAAAAGTAAAAAATATATTAGAAGCAACTGTTGTAGAATTGGCAACGCCAGAAGAAACGAAGCACGTGATGAACTGTGAGATTGGTTCACTTGGCCCGATTGGTGTTCGTGATGGTGTCCTCGTTTTAGCTGACCATGCGGTAAAAGCGGTTGTCAACGGTGTGTGTGGAGCGAATGAAGCGCACTACCATTATAAAGGGGTCAATCCAGATCGTGATTTTGCTGCACAATACGCAGATGTTCGTTTCATTCAAGAAGGAGATCCGTCACCAGATGGAAAAGGGACGATTCGTTTTGCGCGCGGAATTGAAGTTGGACACGTATTTAAACTTGGGACTCGTTATAGCGAAGCGATGAATGCGACGTATTTAGATGAAAACGGACGTACGCAACCGATGATTATGGGTTGTTATGGTATCGGTGTATCGCGTACGCTTGCGGCAATTGCTGAGCAATATAACGATGAGCATGGACTCATATGGCCAACTGCCGTTGCTCCTTTCCACATTCACTTAATTTCCGTAAATCCAAAAGTGGACGAGCAACGAGAGCTTGCCGATGAATGGTATGTACGTTTGCAACAAGAAGGATTTGAAGTGCTGTATGACGATCGTGCCGAGCGCCCAGGAGTCAAATTTGCTGACAGCGATTTAATTGGGTTACCTGTGCGTGTGACGGTCGGAAAACGTGCAAATGAAGGAATCGTTGAAGTAAAAGTACGAAAAACAGGTGAAACAGAAGAAGTACACGTGTCGCAATTAGTCGAAACGTTGCGCCGTTACTTATAGGCAGAGAGGGGGATCCCCCCTCTTTCTGTCGTCTATCGCTCCCAAACGATGTATAAAAAAGAAAGGGAGGTGTACCGTTACATTTTTTGTAACGAACAACGATGAGAGAAGAACAAAAAGAACGATTTTCGATTTTACTACAACAGCTACAGCTTTCTTCACATATGGCAGATGACTTATTGCATGGACGGATTGAAAAAGTTGTTGTTGATAAACGAATGAAATGTTGGCACTTTTATTTTCGATTTCCTGCGATTTTACGAGCGCACGTATATGCCGAGTTTCGTAAACGACTAATCGAACAATTTCGCCATATTGCCGATGTGCAATGCACGATAGAAGTAGAAGATCAAACGTTTACTGCTGAAGATGTCGTGTCGTACTGGCCAATATTTGTTGACACGATTCAACAAACATCACCGCTTTTTTCACTACTTACACAGCAGCAACCGGAAGTAAAAGGGACGAAAGTCACTGTACAAGCGCGCAATGAAGCAGAAGCGATCGCGTTGAAAAAGCGATTTGCGGAAATGTTCGCTGCGACGTATGTTTCTTTCGGATTTCCGCACTTGCAGTTAGAAGCGAGTGTAAAACACGACGAGCAGCAGTTTGAACAATTTTTAGCGCAAAAACAAAAAGAAGATGAAGAACGAGCGTTAGCCGCGTTTATGGAAGCAATGCCGAAACAAGAAGATCCTACTGTAAGTGACACAAGCGGTCCGCTTGTGATCGGCTATCAAATTAAAGATGACGAACATATTCGTCCGCTCGATCAAATTGTAGAGGAAGAACGTCGCGTCGCTGTGCAAGGATACATTTTTGATGCTGAAGCAAAAGAACTAAAAAGCGGACGTACGTTATTGACGTTAAAAATAACGGACTATACAAATTCGATTCTTGTCAAAATGTTCTCACGCGATAAAGAAGACGCCGAGCTTATGCAGCGTGTAAAAAAAGGAATGTGGGTAAAAGTGCGCGGCAGCGTGCAAAATGACACATTCGTGCGCGATCTTGTGCTTATTGCGAACGATTTGAATGAAGTGAAACCGAATGAACGTCAAGATACAGCGGAAGAAAAACGGGTAGAATTGCACGTTCATACTCAAATGAGCCAAATGGATGCGGTCGCTTCCATTACAAAGCTTGTCGAACAAGCGAAAAAATGGGGGCATGAAGCAATTGCTGTCACGGATCATGCGGTCGTTCAATCGTTTCCGGAAGCATATAGTGCGGGAAAAAAATATGGTGTAAAAATTTTATATGGACTAGAAGCAAATATTGTCGATGACGGGGTACCAATCGCTTATAATGAGGCGCATCGGCGGCTAATGGACGATACGTTTGTCGTATTTGACGTGGAAACGACAGGGCTTTCTGCTGTATATGATACAATTATTGAATTAGCAGCGGTCAAAGTAAAAAACGGGGAAATTATCGACCGTTTTGAGTCGTTTGCGAATCCGCATCACCCGCTTTCCGCAACGACAATCGAATTAACGAAAATTACAGATGACATGTTAAAAGATGCGCCAGATGTCGAAGAAGTGTTAGAAAAGTTTTATCATTGGATCGATGATTGTGTGCTCGTTGCTCATAATGCGACGTTTGACATCGGTTTTTTAAATGCAGGATTTAAAAAGATGAATCGAGGTAAAGTAACGAATCCGGTTATTGATACACTTGAACTTGCTCGCTATTTATATCCAGAGTTAAAAAACCATCGTTTAAATACGCTTTGTAAAAAATTTAATATTGAATTAACCCAGCACCATCGCGCGATTTATGACGCAGAGGCGACAGGATATTTACTTATTCATTTGGTGAAAGAACTTGATGAAAAAGGAATTCAATATCTCGATCAATTAAACGAAGCATCGAAAGAACAAGGGGCGTTCCAACGTTCCCGACCGTTTCATGCAACGTTGCTTGTACAAAATGAAGTCGGTTTAAAAAATTTATTTAAACTCGTATCGTTTTCACATGTGAACTATTTTTATCGCGTGCCACGCATCCCACGTTCCGTATTGCAACAACATCGCGAAGGCATTTTAGTCGGATCAGGTTGCGATAAAGGTGAACTGTTTGAAGCGATGATGCAAAAAGGAATCGAAGAAGCGGAGGCGATTGCACCGTTTTACGACTTTCTTGAAGTACATCCGCCAGAAGTATATGCGCCGCTTATTGAGATGGAATACGTACGCGATGAAGCAGCACTCAAAGAAATTATTACAAACATTGTGCAACTTGGCGAACGGCTCGGCATTCCGGTTGTCGCGACTGGAAATGTGCATTACATCAATCGAGAAGATAAAATATATCGCAAAATTTTAATTCATTCACAATCTGGTGGAAATTCGTTAAATCGACACGAATTGCCAAACGTTCATTTTCGTACGACAAACGAAATGTTAGAAGCGTTTTCGTTTCTTGGTGAACAAAAAGCAAAAGAAATTGTTGTGACAAATACGAAAAAAATCGCTCATTTAATCGAAGAAGTGAAACCGATTAAAGATGAATTGTACACACCGAAAATTGAAGGAGCGGACGAAGAAATTCGTCGGATGAGCTATGAACGGGCGAAAAGTATTTATGGTGACCCGCTTCCAGACATCGTTGAAAAACGGTTAGAAAAAGAATTAAAAAGCATTATTGGTCACGGGTTTGCAGTCATTTATTTAATTTCTCATAAACTTGTAAAGAAATCGCTTGATGACGGATATCTTGTCGGTTCACGCGGCTCGGTTGGCTCATCGTTTGTCGCAACGATGACGGAGATTACGGAAGTGAACCCGCTTCCACCGCATTATGTTTGTCCGAACTGTAAACATTCCGAGTTTTTCGATGACGGTTCGGTCGGCTCAGGATTTGACCTACCGGATAAAAACTGCCCGAAATGTGGTGCGCGGTACAATAAAGACGGTCACGATATTCCGTTCGAGACGTTTTTAGGGTTTAAAGGAGATAAAGTGCCAGATATCGATTTAAACTTTTCGGGTGAGTATCAACCGCAAGCGCATAACTATACGAAAGTGTTATTCGGCGAAGATAACGTATATCGTGCAGGAACGATCGGAACTGTCGCTGACAAAACGGCATACGGATTCGTCAAAGGGTATATAAACGATCACAACCTTCATGTGCGCGGGGCGGAAATTGATCGTTTAGCTGCAGGATGTACAGGAGTGAAACGAACGACAGGGCAACATCCAGGTGGGATTATTGTCGTGCCAGATTACATGGATATTTATGACTTTACACCAATTCAATATCCAGCCGACGATACGAGCGCGGAATGGCGCACGACGCATTTTGACTTCCACTCTATTCATGATAACTTATTAAAACTCGATATTCTCGGACACGATGATCCAACGGTCATTCGGATGTTACAAGATTTAAGTGGCATTGATCCGAAGACGATACCGACAGACGATCCGGAAGTGATGAAAATTTTTAGTAGCACGGAATCGCTTGGCGTGACGCCGGAACAAATTATGTGTAACACCGGAACGCTTGGTATTCCAGAGTTCGGTACAAGATTTGTTCGTCAAATGTTAGAAGAAACAAAACCGAAAACATTTTCAGAACTTGTACAAATTTCCGGGTTATCGCATGGAACGGACGTTTGGCTCGGCAATGCACAAGAGCTTATTCAAAATGGGACATGTACGCTATCTGAAGTGATTGGATGTCGCGACGACATTATGGTGTATTTAATTTATCGTGGGTTAGAGCCGTCGTTAGCATTTAAAATTATGGAGTCCGTTCGAAAAGGGAAAGGGTTAACGCCTGAGTTTGAAGAAGAAATGCGCAAACATGATGTGCCAGAATGGTACATTGAATCATGTAAAAAAATTAAATACATGTTCCCAAAAGCGCATGCTGCTGCTTACGTGCTCATGGCTGTTCGCATCGCGTACTTTAAAGTCCACCATCCGCTTCTTTATTACGCATCGTATTTTACTGTGCGTGCAGAAGATTTTGATTTAGATGCGATGATTCAAGGGTCTGCTGCGATTCGTAAACGAATTGAAGAAATTCAAGCAAAAGGTCTCGATGCGTCCCCGAAAGAAAAAAGCTTGTTGACTGTGCTTGAAATTGCCCTTGAAATGTGCGAACGAGGATTTTCGTTCAAAAATATTGATTTGTATCGTTCACAAGCAACAGAGTTTATTATTGACGGAAATTCGCTTATTCCGCCGTTTAATGCGATTCCTGGACTAGGGACAAACGTGGCTCAAAGCATTGTACGCGCACGTGAAGAAGGCGAGTTTTTATCGAAAGAAGATTTGCAACAACGCGGCAAAGTATCGAAAACGATTTTAGAATATCTCGAAAGCCGTGGATGTTTGCAGTCGCTACCGGATCACAATCAATTATCACTCTTTTGAATGAGTTGCAATTTTTTTGCCAATATGTTATAGTTCTAGTGGAAATGGTAAAGATAATGGACAAAAAGAGTGGGGAAACCCACTCTTTCGTATTGATTCGAGATTCCTTGCCAACCGCAAGGGATTTTCTTGCAGTTAGGAGGACCAACATGAAAAAAGTGACGCACATCGTTGAGGAGCTCGTTACCCCGATCGTGACAGATATGGGGTTAGAACTTGTCGACATTGAATATGTGAAAGAAGGAAAGAATTGGTTTTTGCGCGTCTTTATTGATTCACCAACTGGAATTGATATCGATCAATGCGGTGTCGTAAGCGAACGATTAAGTGAAAAGCTTGATGAAATCGATCCGATTCCGCACAATTATTTTTTAGAAGTATCGTCACCGGGAGCAGAACGTCCGCTTAAAAAGGCGAAAGATTTTGAACGCGCCGTTGGGAAAAACGTTTATGTGAAAACGTATGAGCCAATCGATGGCCAAAAAGAATTTGAAGGACTATTAACTGCATTTGATGGTCAAACGGTGACCGTAGAAGTAAAAGTCAAAACAAAGAAAAAAATGGTGACCATTCCATACGAAAAAGTAGCTAGTGCACGGCTAGCTGTCATTTTCTCTTAATTCACATTAAAGGGGGACGACCGGTTCATGAATACAGAGTTGTTGGATGCCCTAACGGCGCTCGAGCGCGATAAAGGCATTAGTAAAGAAGTGTTAATTGAAGCGATTGAGGCGGCTATTGTGTCCGCTTATAAACGCAATTTTAATCAGGCGCAAAACGTTCGCGTCGATTTTAATCAAGAGACAGGAACGATTCGCGTATTTGCTCGGAAAGAAGTAGTCGATGAAGTGTACGATTCACGCTTAGAAATTTCGCTTGATGAAGCGAAGCGAATCAATCCAAATTATCAAGTAGGCGATGTCGTTGAAATTGAAGTGACGCCGAAAAACTTCGGACGCATCGCTGCGCAAACAGCAAAGCAAGTCGTCACGCAACGCGTTCGCGAAGCAGAGCGCGGCGTCATTTATGCCGAATTTGTTGACCGAGAAGAAGATATTATGACAGGTATTGTTCAGCGGACGGATTCGAAATTTATTTACGTCAGCCTCGGCAAAATTGAGGCGTTGCTTCCGGTAAGCGAACAAATGCCGAATGAAACGTATAAGCCACATGATCGCATTAAAGTGTACATTACAAAAGTCGAAAAAACGACAAAAGGTCCACAAATTTACGTATCTCGCACGCATCCAGGTTTATTAAAGCGATTGTTTGAATTAGAAGTACCAGAAATTTATGACGGTACGGTAGAAATTAAATCGGTTGCACGCGAAGCAGGAGATCGCTCAAAAATTTCTGTTCATTCCGATAACCCAGAAGTCGATCCGGTTGGTGCGTGTGTTGGACCTAAAGGACAACGGGTACAAGCGATCGTAAACGAGTTAAAAGGCGAAAAAATCGACATCGTTCGTTGGTCAGCGGATCCAGTTGAATTTGTCGCTAATGCGTTAAGCCCATCTAAAGTGCTTGATGTCATCGTCAACGAAGAAGAAAAAGCAACAACGGTCATCGTACCAGATTATCAACTTTCGCTTGCCATTGGGAAACGTGGGCAAAACGCTCGTTTAGCAGCGAAATTAACAAATTGGAAAATTGATATTAAAAGTCAGTCTGAAGCGGAGCAATTAGGTATTTACCCTCGTTCTTCATCATCGTTCCAAGTTGACGAAGAGGAGATTAGTGAGGTGGAATAATATGCCAAAAAAAAATTCCGATGCGCAAATGTGTTGTCACAGGGGAAATGAAGCCGAAAAAAGAGCTTATTCGCATCGTTCGTTCAAAAGAAGGCGACGTATCAATTGACCCGACAGGAAAAAAAGCGGGACGCGGTGCATACATTACGCTAAGTAAAGAATGCATTTTGCTTGCGAAAAAGAAAAATACGCTTGCGCATCATTTGAAAGCGACTATTGACGATTCGATTTACGAACAGCTATTACAGCTCGCTGAGAAGGAGAATGGAGAAACAAATGAATCATAAACCGTGGGCTTCTTTTCTCGGATTAGCGAATCGGGCGCGCAAAGTTATTTCGGGAGAAGAGCTCGTTGTGAAAGAAATTCAGCGTCAGCGCGTGAAGCTTGTCATTTTATCGGAAGATGCGTCAGAAAATACGAGAAAAAAAATTTCCGATAAATGTACGTTTTATCGCGTTCCGCTTTGTTATGTAGACAATCGCTATGAATTAGGTGGAGCGATTGGCAAAGGAGCACGGGTCGTTGTAGCAATTACAGATGAAGGATTCGCACAAAAGCTAAAAACGATGCTCTAACATTTTGGGGGTGAATGTATGTCAAAAATGCGTGTATATGAATATGCCAAAAAACATAACGTGTCAAGTAAAGATGTCATCCATAAATTAAAAGAAATGAACATCGACGTATCGAACCATATGACGATGATTGAAGCGGATGTTGTCGAAAAGCTAGATCGTTCGTTCAAAAAAGAACAAAAACAAGAAACGAAAAAAGAAGAAAAGACGGCACCTGTGAAAAAACCTGTTTTAGAACAGTTTGAAGAAGATGAGGATGAAGTCATTCAAACGAAAGTGCCGATCAAAAAAGCAGTAGTAAAAAATCGCGAAGGGAAAAAACACGACTTGCAAATTCAACAAAAAGAAAAGAAAATTTTCAATAACAAAAAAAATAAAAAACAAAAACCTCAGCAAGCTCCACAACAAGAAGTGCAAAAGAAAAAAGAAAAAGAGCTTCCGAAAAAAATTACATTTGAAGGTTCTTTAACGGTCGCAGAGTTAGCAAAAAAATTAGGGAAAGAGCCTTCTGAAATTATTAAAAAGCTATTTATGCTCGGCATCATTGCAACAATTAACAAAGATTTGGACAAAGATGCGATCGAGCTCATTTGCTCTGACTACGGCGTAGAAGTAGAAGAAAAAGTGACGATTGACGAAACTGAATTTGAGACGATCGAAATTGTTGATCATCCAGAAGATTTAGTTGAACGTCCGCCTGTTGTGACGATTATGGGACACGTTGACCACGGAAAAACAACGTTGCTTGACTCAATTCGCCATACGAAAGTAACGGAACAAGAAGCTGGCGGTATTACACAACATATCGGTGCGTATCAAGTTGTTGTAAACGGCAAAAAAATCACATTTTTAGATACACCTGGTCACGAAGCGTTTACAACGATGCGTGCACGCGGTGCGCAAGTGACAGATATCGTCATTCTCGTTGTCGCAGCAGATGACGGAGTGATGCCGCAAACGGTTGAAGCGATTAACCATGCGAAAGCGGCAAAGGTTCCAATTATTGTTGCGGTCAATAAAATCGATAAGCCAACAGCGAATCCAGATCGCGTCATGCAAGAGCTAATGGAATATGAGCTCGTTCCAGAAGAATGGGGCGGCGATACAATTTATTGTAAACTATCTGCGTTAACAGGCGAAGGGATTGACAATTTGCTTGAAATGATTTTGCTTGTGAGCGAAATGGAAGAGTTAAAAGCAAATCCAAATCGTCGTGCGACAGGAACGGTCATTGAAGCGAAGCTCGATAAAGGTCGCGGTCCGGTGGCAACTCTCCTCGTTCAATCAGGAACGTTGCGCGTTGGTGATCCGATCGTTGTCGGTTATACGTACGGACGCGTACGGGCGATGACGAACGACCTTGGGCGTCGTGTAAAAGAAGCGGGACCATCGACGCCAGTTGAAATTACTGGATTAAACGAAGTGCCGCAAGCAGGCGATCGTTTCATGGTGTTTGAAGACGAGAAAAAAGCACGTCAAATTGGTGAAGCTCGCGCCCAAAAACAAATTGCCCAACAACGAAGCGTAAAAGCGCGCGTTAGCTTAGACGACTTGTTTGAAAAAATTAAGCAAGGCGAAATGAAAGAATTAAATATTATTGTCAAAGCGGACGTACAAGGTTCCGTAGAAGCGCTCGTTGCGGCATTACAAAAAATCGAAGTTGAAGGAGTGCGCGTCAAGATTATTCACTCTGGCGTCGGCGCGGTAACAGAATACGACATTATGCTTGCATCTGCATCAAATGCGATTGTCATCGGCTTTAACGTTCGTCCAGATGCCAACGCAAAACGTGTCGCGGAAGCAGAAAAGGTCGATATTCGTCTCCATCGCATCATTTACAAAGTGATTGAAGAAATTGAAGCAGCGATGAAAGGGATGCTTGATCCAGAGTACGAAGAAAAAGTGATCGGTCAAGCGGAAGTGCGTCAAACATTTAAAGTATCAAAAGTCGGTACAATTGCAGGATGCTATGTGACAGATGGAAAAATTACGCGCGATAGTAGCGTCCGTCTCATTCGTCAAGGCATCGTCGTTTACGAAGGACAAATTGATACGTTAAAACGTTACAAAGACGATGTAAAAGAAGTCGCACAAGGGTACGAGTGCGGGATCACGATTAAAAACTTTAATGACATTAAAGAAGGCGACGTCATTGAAGCATATATGATGCAAGAAGTGGAGCGCAAATGATCGGATACGTCGAATGTGAATGCATCATTTACGACGTCCAATCATTGAAAGAAAAAAGAGCCGTGTTGCAACGCGTTGTCACACGGCTTAAACAAAAATATAATATATCAGTAGCCGAAGTAGATTATCAAAACGTATGGCAACGAACGAAGCTAGGGATTGTAGCGATTACAGCCGAGCGAACGGCGACGGAACAAGAGCTACATCGGGCGTTACAATTTATCGATTCGTTTCCAGAAATCGAACGAACGGTTACAACATTCGAGTGGTTTTAATCGAGGTGATGACAATGAGTTTGCGAGCCACACGTGTAGGCGAACAAATGAAAAAAGAATTAAGCGATATTATCGGACGCAAACTAAAAGACCCACGCATCGGTTTCGTTACCGTAACAGATGTTCGTGTAACGGGTGATTTGCAACAAGCAAAAGTGTATATTTCTGTTCTTGGTGACGAAGAACAAAAGAAAAATACGCTAAAAGGGTTAGCGAAAGCAACGGGCTTTATTCGTTCAGAAATTGGTCAGCGTATTCGTTTGCGCAAGACGCCGGAAATTTACTTTGAAATTGATGAAACGATCGATTACGGTCAACGAATTGAAAGTTTAATTAAACAAATTTCCGAAGAAAAAGAACATAAAGAAGAATAATGGATAGACGTGCGTCTATCCATTTCCGCTATTTTAGAGGTGAAGCGATGGACGGAGTGTTATTGTTACATAAACCTGCAGGCATGACGTCACACGACTGCGTCATGCGCATTCGTAAGTTATTCCAAACGAAAAAAGTTGGTCATACAGGAACGCTTGATCCTGACGTAAGTGGTGTATTGCCCATTTGCATCGGCAAAGCAACAAAAATCGTTGAACTATTAACAGCGGAGAGAAAAACTTATGAAGGGGAAGTGACGTTAGGCATAGCGACGACAACAGAAGATGCATCAGGTGACATCGTTTCAGTAAAACCGATCGAACAGCCGATTTTCCGACATGACATTGAGCGAGTATTTGCTAATCTCACAGGGGACATTGAACAAGTTCCACCGATGTATTCCGCAGTAAAAGTAAATGGAAAAAAACTATATGAGTATGCACGCGCAGGTATTGACGTGGAACGGCCGAAACGAAACGTCCACATTTTTGAACTGCTCCTTCTAGATGATAGACAAGTATTTACAGGTGAAAGGATATCGTTTCGTTTTCGTGTGACATGTAGTAAAGGGACATACGTGCGTACACTCGTTGTTCAAATCGGCGAGCGACTTGGGTATCCGGCGCACATGTCACATCTTGTTCGCACAGCGTCAGGACCGTTTACGCTCGATCAATGCGTGGCGTTTGCTGACATTGAACAGCATGTCGCATCTGGTACAGCGCATACGTTACTTTTACCGATTGAACGAGCGTTAGTTCATTTCCCGACGTATGTCATGAGTAAGGAAGAAGAGGAAAAAGTAAAACATGGAGCGCTTTTGCCTATTCTATCCTCTATGCCAGAGCGTCTGTTAATGGTTAATGAACAAGGTGAAGCGTTAGCGATTTATATGCCTCATCCGACAAAGCAAAGCTATATGAAACCTTTAAAAGTATTGTAGGTGAAAACGATGAAAACCATTTGGCTGTCCCATCCGTTCAACAAAAAAAATGATGAACCACTTGTTATGGCGCTCGGTTATTTTGACGGCGTTCATCTTGGACATCAAAAAGTCATTCGAACGGCAAAACAAATCGCTGATCAATATGGATACAAAAGCGCGGTCATGACGTTCCATCCACATCCGTCGGTCGTGCTCGGACGCTCACAACAACATGTTCGATTTATTACACCATTAAAAGAAAAAGAAAAACAAATTGCAAAACTTGGCGTTGATTATTTATACGTTGTTGAATTTACGCCTGAATTTGCTTATTTGTTGCCGCAACAATTTGTTGACGAATACATCATTGAACTGGGTGTAAAGCATGTCGTGGCAGGCTTTGATTTTACGTACGGCCGCTTAGGAAAAGGGACGATGGAAACATTGCCGTTTCATTCTCGTGAACAATTTACGCAAACGGTCATTCCAAAACAGACGTTTGGGGAAGAAAAAATTAGCTCCACATATATTCGGCAGCGATTAGCTGAAGGGGACGTTGAACAGTTACCTCATTTACTCGGAAGATGGTATGAAGTAACAGGCACAGTCATTCATGGGGATAAACGGGGACGGACGATCGGATTTCCAACAGCAAACGTTGCGCTTGACGATGACTATATGATCCCGCGCATTGGTGTATATGCTGTCACGGTAACGATAGACGACAACATGTGGACGGGAGTATGCAACGTCGGGTATAAGCCGACATTCCACGCCCAACAACAAAAAGATCCGTCGATCGAAGTGCATTTGTTTGACTTTTCATCAGACATTTACGGTGCACATGTATGTATTCAATGGCATAAACGATTGCGTGATGAACGAGCATTTTCTTCCGTTGACGAGCTCGTTGAACAAATTCATCGTGATGCTCAAGCGGCGCGTGAATATTTTCAAAATCCCCTTGCATTTTATCGGAAAAACATGTATTCTATTTAATGTATGTTAACCATTGCTGGGCAAAACGAGTCACCGCCGTTTGCTTGGTAACTGGGGTTGAAAAAAGAGGAGGTGAACAAGGATGGCATTAACACAAGAGCGTAAAAACGAGATCATCAACCAGTTCAAAATTCACGAAACTGACACAGGTTCTCCAGAAGTACAAGTTGCTATCCTTACAGAGCAAATTAACAACTTGAACGAACATTTACGTGTTCATCGTAAAGACCATCATTCTCGTCGTGGTCTTTTGAAAATGGTTGGTCGTCGTCGTAACTTACTTACGTATTTACGTAACAAAGACATCAACCGTTATCGTGAATTGATTAACAAACTCGGATTACGCCGATAAGTAAAAAGCGGGAGCATTCCCGCTTTTTATTAGTATTTGCGCCGATATTTGCTTATACTAAAACAAATACGATTTTTTATTTGTACATAGAGAGGGGTACTCGGTTTATATGGAACAAGAAAAACATGTGTTTTCGATCGACTGGGCAGGTCGGCCGTTGACCGTTGAAATTGGCGAATTAGCCAAACAAGCAAACGGCGCTGTATTAGTGCGATACGGTGATACGGTCGTATTAAGTACAGCGACAGCATCGAAAGAACCAAAAAGCGTCGACTTTTTCCCACTAACAGTCAATTACGAAGAGCGTTTATACGCTGTTGGTAAAATTCCAGGGGGATTCATTAAACGTGAAGGGCGTCCAAGTGAAAAAGCTATTTTAGCTAGCCGTCTCATCGACCGTCCGATTCGGCCATTATTTGCTGAGGGATTCCGAAACGAAGTGCAAGTTGTCAGCATGGTGATGAGCGTTGATCAAGACTGCTCACCAGAAATGGCGGCGATGTTTGGCTCTTCGCTTGCGTTAACGATTTCTGATATCCCATTTGAAGGGCCGATCGCAGGGGTAACAGTTGGCCGTGTGAACGGTGAATTTGTGATTAACCCGTCTGTCGCACAAATGGAACAAAGCGATATGCATCTTGTCGTTGCCGGAACGAAAGATGCGATTAATATGGTTGAAGCAGGGGCGAATGAAGTACCAGAAGAAGTTATGCTTGAAGCGATTATGTTTGGGCATGAAGAAATTAAGCGGCTTATCGCATTCCAAGAAGACATTGCCGCAAAAGTTGGTAAAGAGAAGATGGAAGTCGTTCTGTATGAACTCGATGCCCAGCTTGAAGCGGACATTCGTGCTCGCGTGGAAGGAGAAGTGAAACGTGCGGTTCAAGTCCCTGAAAAATTAGCGCGCGAAGCAGCCATTGAACAATTAAAAGCAGAAGTTGTAGCGGCGTACGAACAACAAGAAGCAGATGAAGAAACAATAAAGCAAGTAAAAGAAATTTTACATAAACTTGTTAAAGAAGAAGTGCGTCGCTTAATTACGGAAGAAAAAGTGCGTCCAGACGGACGAAAAGTAGATGAAATTCGTCCGCTTTCATCAGCGGTTGGACTTTTACCACGCACGCACGGATCAGGCTTGTTTACACGAGGACAAACACAAGCGCTTAGCGTATGCACACTCGGTGCACTTGGTGATGTACAAATTTTAGATGGACTTGGTATCGAAGAAACAAAACGGTTTATGCATCATTACAACTTCCCGCCATTTTCAGTCGGAGAAACAGGAGCGATGCGCGGACCAGGACGTCGCGAAATCGGTCACGGAGCGCTTGGTGAACGCGCGCTTGAACCGGTCATTCCATCTGAAAAAGAGTTTCCATATACGATTCGCCTCGTATCAGAAGTGTTAGAATCAAACGGTTCGACATCTCAAGCGAGCATTTGTGCGAGCACATTGGCGATGATGGATGCGGGGGTGCCGATTAAAGCGCCAGTGGCTGGTATTGCGATGGGGCTTGTGAAAAGCGGTGAACACTATACGATTTTAACAGATATTCAAGGCATGGAAGATCATCTCGGTGATATGGACTTTAAAGTAGCGGGGACAGAAAAAGGAGTCACTGCTTTACAGATGGATATTAAAATTAAAGGTTTATCGCGTGAAATTTTAGAAGAAGCGTTGCAACAAGCGCGCAAAGGTCGCCTTGAAATTTTAAAACATATGATGCAAACGATTAGCGAACCGCGCAAAGAGCTATCGAAATATGCACCGAAAATTTTAACGATGCAAATTAATCCGGATAAAATTCGTGACGTCATCGGTCCGAGCGGAAAACAAATTAACAAAATTATTGAAGAAACTGGCGTAAAAATTGATATTGAACAAGACGGAACGATCTTCATTTCATCTGTAAACGAAGATATGAATCAAAAGGCGAAAAAGATCATTGAAGATATCGTTCGTGAAGTAGAAGTTGGACAAGTGTACTTAGGAAAAGTGAAACGAATTGAAAAATTTGGTGCATTTGTTGAATTGTTTAGCGGAAAAGACGGTCTCGTACACATTTCAGAATTGGCGGAGGAACGCGTCGGAAAAGTGGAAGATGTCGTTTCTATCGGCGATGAAATTTTAGTGAAAGTAACGGAAATCGATAAACAAGGCCGTGTAAATTTATCGCGAAAAGCGGTATTGCGCGATCAAAAAGAAGCCGAGCAATAAAAACGGAGCCTTGGGTTCACATCCCCTTGGCTTCTTTGCTGTGTGTAAATTTTTTTTGCGCCCGTTCTACCTTGTCCGTCTTGCACATACCCTCTTTATTAGAAAAGGAGGGGACGAAGCATGCGGCGAGCGCTCTTTTTAATTATCATCATATGTATGGCGGCGATCATCGTGCAAAATCCGTGGACGACGACGTATATTCACGAATTACGGCATATGACAGCAGCGAAACAAAGCGATCCGTTATACATTCAAATTATGGAACGGGCAAAACAATACAATATTCCTGCACAAAATGCAAAAGTCGATCGCGTTTGGAAGGCGATTCCTGGCTACAACGGATTAGAAGTAGACGTTGAGGCATCATATAAACAAATGAAACAGAACGGAACATTTTCCGAACAACAGCTTGTATACAAACAAGTATCACCGACCATTCACTTGCATGATTTGCCTCCATCACCGATTTATCGGGGACATCCAGATAAACCGATAGTCTCTTTTTTAATTAATGTCGCATGGGGAAGCGAACATATCCCAAACATGTTACATATTCTTGAAAAATACAACGTTCGCGCGACATTTTTTTTGGAAGGTCGCTGGGTAAAAGAACATCCACAACTCGCGAAAATGATTGCAGACGCCGGTCATGAAATTGGCAATCATTCATACAACCATCCAGATTTAAAAATGATGAGTAAACAAGCGATTCGTGAACAAATTGTCAAAACAAACGATGCCATTGAAGCAGCGACGGGAGTGAAACCTCGCTTATTCGCTCCGCCAAGCGGTAGCTATCGCGACGATGTCGTATATATCGCTCATGAGCTCGGGATGTACACAATTTTATGGACGGTCGATACAATTGATTGGCAAAAACCGTCCCCGTCTGTTATAGTGGAACGAGTAACGTCTAAAGTTCATAATGGGGCGATGATTTTAATGCACCCAACCGTATCGACGGTACAGGCGTTAGAGCCGTTAATTCAATCATTACAAAAACGAGAATATGTCATTGACAATGTGTCCACATTATTAAGCGAGGAAAGAATTGTAAAAAGTAGGAGGAAGGGAATTGATTAAAACATATACATGTCAAAATGGGGTAAGAGTTGTACTCGAGCACATTCCAACTGTTCGATCTGTGGCGATCGGAATTTGGATCGGTACAGGATCACGCAATGAAAACGAACGAAATAACGGCATTTCACACTTCCTTGAGCATATGTTTTTCAAAGGAACAAAGACGCGTACAGCGCGGGAGATTGCAGAATCGTTTGATCGCATCGGCGGTCAAGTGAACGCGTTTACGTCGAAAGAGTATACGTGCTATTACGCAAAAGTATTAGATACGCATGCATCATTTGCGTTAGATATATTGGCGGACATGTTTTTCCATTCAACGTTTGTAGATGAAGAATTACAAAAAGAAAAAAATGTCGTATTTGAAGAAATTAAAATGTATGAAGATACACCCGATGACCTCGTTCACGACTTACTGAGCAAAGCAAGTTATGGCAATCATCCGCTCGGTTATCCGATTTTAGGAACGGAGGACACGTTAGCGACATTTACAGGTGAGACGTTGCGACAATATATGCATGAAACGTATACGCCAGATCGAGTTGTCATCTCAGTTGCGGGTAATGTTGACGATTCGTTTATTCAACAAGTAGAAGCTTATTTCGGATCATTTACAAGACAAAAAGGTGACGATGCGCATATCACACCAACGTTTTATCCAAATAAAATCGCGCGCAAAAAAGAGACAGAGCAAGCGCACGTATGTATCGGATTTAACGGATTGCCAATTGGTCATGAAGATGTGTATAGCTTAATTATTTTAAACAACATTTTAGGCGGAAGTATGAGCAGTCGCCTTTTCCAAGAAGTACGTGAGCAACGTGGATTAGCTTATTCCATTTTCTCTTACCATTCTGCATATCGCGACGGAGGAATGGTAACGATTTACGGAGGCACAGGAAGCCAACAGCTCGATCTTTTATTCGATACGATTCAACAAACGATCGAACAATTAAAACAAGATGGCATTACTGAAAAAGAGCTAGAAAATAGCAAGGAACAAATGAAAGGGAACTTAATGTTAAGTTTAGAAAGCACAAATAGCCGCATGAGCCGAAACGGAAAAAATGAGTTGTTGTTAGGTCGTCATCGCTCGCTTGATGAAATCATTGAAAGCATCGATCGCGTGACGAAGGAAAGCGTTGATCGGATGGCGCAAACGATTTTTACAGACGACTTCTCCGTTGCCCTTATCAGTCCAGAAGGAACATTGCCAAAAAGCCTGCAACAATAAACTTGCAGGCATTTTTTTATGCCTTTTTTTCTACAATGATAAAGAAAGGGGGGGCAACATGTGCGACTAAGTGAACTGAGCGGAAAAGAAATTGTCGATATGAAAAGGGCAGAGCGGCTCGGCATTTTAGGACAGACCGATTTAGAAATTAATGAGCGAACAGGGCAAATTCAAGCGCTCCTTATTCCAACAACAAAATGGTTTGGCTTTCGGAAAGAAGGGACAGATATACGTGTACCGTGGAGCCGCGTAAAAAAAATTGGCTCTGATATGATTTTAATTGATATTGATGACTAGACACCTCAAGCGGGTGTCTTTTTTCATTTTACGCTCACCGTTTGATAACCGGCATCATAAGATGTGAAAGTAACGATGGGCAAAAAACTAGATGTATAAGAGGGTGAATGAACTCATGCTGACAGGAATGCACGTTGCGATCATCGGTGGGGACGCTCGGCAGCTTGAAGTCATTCGGAAATTGATGGAACTTGACGCGAAATTGTCACTCGTTGGCTTCGATCAATTAGACCATGGCTTTGCTGGAGTAACAAAAATGAAAATTCATGAAGTCGATTTCCATGATGTAGACGCCATTGTTTTACCTGTCCACGGAACGAACATGGACGGTGAAATTCAAACGGTGTTTTCAAATGAAAAAATGACATTTACAGAGGAGTTGCTTCGCCAAACACCAGCGCACTGCACCGTTTATTCAGGAATTACAAATGACTATTTAGATCGTGTCGTCAAGTCGGTTGGGCGAAAACATGTTCAACTATTTGAACGGGATGATGTGGCAATTTATAACTCGATTCCAACGGCAGAGGGAACGGTCATGATGGTGATTCAACATACAGATGTGACGATTCATGGATCGCGCATCGCTGTTTTAGGGTTAGGACGTGTAGGCATGACGGTAGCACGGACGTTTGCGGCTTTAGGTGCCCGAGTAAAAGTAGGGGCTCGCCGCTCTGAACATTTAGCGCGCATTGCAGAGATGGCGCTAGAACCGTTTCATTTAAACGATTTAGAACAACACGTGAAAGATATTGATGTTTGCATTAATACGATTCCTCATCTCATTGTGACCGCCAGTGTCATTGCGAAAATGCCTGCCCACACGCTCATTATTGATTTAGCTTCAAAACCGGGTGGCACTGACTTTCGATATGCTGAAAAAAGAGGCATTCAGGCATTACTAGCGCCGGGGCTTCCTGGCATTGTCGCTCCAAAAACGGCGGGGCAAATTGTCGCGAACGTATTGTCGCAACTTCTTTCTGCAGATTTGAAAAAACGAAAGGAGAATAAAAAATGAACGTACAAGGAAAGCGCATTGGCTTCGGTTTAACAGGTTCACATTGCACATATGATGCGGTCATGCCGGAAATTGAAAAATTAATTGCCAAAGGGGCAGACGTCATACCGATCGTTTCGTATACGGTGCAATCGACAAATACGCGGTTTGGCAAAGGAGAAGAATGGGTAAAAAAGCTTGAAGAGATGACAGGCCATCAAGTCATTGATACAATTGTAAAGGCGGAGCCGTTAGGACCGAAATTGCCGCTTGATTGTATGGTTATTGCCCCGTTAACAGGAAATTCAATGAGCAAATTAGCGAATGCGATGACAGATTCCCCTGTATTAATGGCAGCGAAAGCGACGATGCGCAATCATCGTCCGGTTGTTGTCGGCATTTCGACAAACGACGCGCTCGGTTTAAATGGCGTGAATTTAATGCGATTAATGGCGGCAAAAAATATTTACTTTATTCCGTTCGGTCAAGACGACCCGTTTAAAAAGCCAAATTCGATGGTCGCTCATATGCCATTGTTGCTTGATACGGTAGAAGCCGCGCTAGAAGGTCGGCAAATTCAACCGGTCATCGTCGAATATCGCCGTTCATAAATAAACAGTTGAAAGAAAATTTATAAAAAACGTCTCTCCTTTATGAATGAATGTGCTAAAATAAATGATATTAAAATTGTCTATGAGTTGGAAGGAGAAGGAGAAATGGAGCAAAAAGGATTGCATGTCGCAGTTGTCGGTGCAACGGGAGCTGTCGGACAACAAATGATTCAAACGTTAGAAAAAAGAAATTTCCCAATTGCTAAACTATCTTTACTTTCATCGGAACGTTCAGCTGGGAAAAAAGTGATGTTTAAAGGTGAAGAAATTGAAGTGCAAGCAGCAAAGCCAGAAAGCTTTGAAGGGGTGCATATCGCGTTATTTAGCGCAGGGGGAGCAGTATCTAAACAGCTCGCTCCGGAAGCGGTGAAACGCGGAGCGATCGTTGTTGATAATACGAGCGCGTTTCGTATGGACGAAAACGTGCCGCTCGTTGTTCCTGAAGTGAATGAAGCCGATTTACATTGGCACAACGGAATTATCGCAAATCCAAACTGCTCAACGATTCAAATGGTCGTTGCGCTTGAACCGATTCGCCAAGCGTTCGGATTAAAGCGCGTCATCGTCTCAACATACCAAGCGGTGTCAGGAGCAGGAGCGCAAGCGGTAGAAGAGTTAAAAACACAAACGTCGAACATGTTAAATGGTGAGGAAGTCACACCGGAAATTTTACCGGTTAAATCGGATCGTAAACATTATCCGATCGCATTTAACGCCATTCCACAAATTGATAAGTTTCAAGATAACGGATTTACATTTGAAGAAATGAAAATGATTAATGAAACGAAAAAAATTATGCATATGCCTGAGTTAGAAGTAGCAGCAACGTGCGTGCGCATTCCAGTCATGACGGGACATTCCGAATCTGTGTATATTGAAGTTGAACAAGAGGGCGTAACGGTTGATGAGTTGAAAGCATCATTAAGAGAAGCGCCTGGCGTCGTATTGCAGGATGACCCAAGTGAACAGTTGTATCCGATGCCGCTATATGCAACGGGACAAAACGACGTATTTGTCGGTCGTATTCGTAAAGATTTAAATCGCGACACAGGGTTCCATTTATGGATCGTTTCTGATAACTTGTTAAAGGGCGCGGCGTGGAACTCTGTTCAAATCGCTGAAAGTCTTTTAAAATTAGGGCTTGTAAAAGCGTAAAATCATCATCGAGGTGTTGACGTTGAAAATAATCGTTCAAAAGTTTGGCGGCACGTCCGTTCGTGATGAACACGGCCGAAATTTAGCGCGCAAACATATTGAAAAAGCGCTGCAAGACGGTTATAAAGTGGTTGTCGTCGTTTCAGCCATGGGGCGAAAAGGAGATCCGTATGCAACGGATACGCTCCTTAGCCTCATTGACGGGGCGAATGCGCATGTGACAAACCGTGAAAAAGATTTATTGATGGCGTGTGGTGAAATCATTTCAAGCGTCGTGTTTACAAACATGTTAAATAAGTGTGGGGTAAAAGCGACAGCCTTTACCGGAGGGCAAGCAGGCTTTCGTACGAACAACGACCATACGAACGCGAAAATTATTGATATGCGTTGCGAGCGTTTGTTGCGTGCCTTAAAAGAGCACGATGTTGTCGTTGTCGCAGGTTTTCAAGGCGTTGCTGAAAACGGAGATGTGACAACAATTGGACGCGGGGGAAGCGACACGTCTGCGGCTGCGCTTGGTGCCGCACTCGGTGCGGAATGGATCGACATTTTTACCGATGTGGAAGGCGTGATGACTGCAGACCCGCGCATTGTAGAAAACGCGCGACCGCTTGATGTCGTGACATATACAGAAATTTGCAATATGGCGTATCAAGGAGCGAAAGTGATCCATCCACGTGCGGTCGAGATTGCGATGCAAGCAAAAGTCCCACTCCGCATTCGCTCTACGTATTCTGATGCGCCAGGGACGCTTGTCACATCGATTGCGAAAAAAGGAAGCGATGTAAAAGAACGGTTAGTGACAGGGATTGCCCATGTTTCAAATATTACACAAATTAAAGTGCCAGCAAAAGAGGGACATTACGATTTACAAGCGGAAGTATTTAAGGCGATGGCGAATGAAGGAATTAGTGTCGACTTCATTAACATTTCGCCAAATGGTGTCGTGTATACGGTATCGAGCGACATGGCGGATCGAGCGATTGCTACGCTACAAAAGCTCGGTTATGAGCCAATCGTCACACGCGGTTGCGCAAAAGTGTCGACTGTTGGTGCAGGGATCGCAGGTGTTCCGGGTGTGACAGCAAAAATTGTTACAGCATTATCGGAACGCGGCATTCAAATTTTGCAATCGGCTGATAGCCATACAACGATTTGGGTGCTAGTGAAGGAAGAACATTTAAAAGAAGCGGTCAATGCATTGCATGATGCGTTTCAACTTGCAGAACAGAAACAATACGACTTTAGTTAGGAGTGAAACATTGTGGTTCAATTTGGTCAAATTGCCACAGCAATGGTTACCCCATTTGACAATAAAGGGAACATTGATTTTGCGAAAACGACGCAATTAGTGAATTATTTAATTGAAAACGGCACGGATTCACTCGTTGTTGCTGGCACGACTGGAGAATCTCCAACGTTAACGACGGAGGAAAAATTGGCACTTTTTCGCCACGTGGTCGAAGTCGTTGACGGACGTGTGCCGGTCATTGCCGGAACGGGAAGCAATAACACACGCGCATCGATTGAATTGACGAAAAAGGCAGAAGAAATTGGTGTCGATGCGGTCATGATCGTTGCACCTTATTACAATAAGCCAAATCAAGAAGGAATTTATCAACATTATAAAGCTATTGCAGAGAGCACGTCATTGCCTGTGATGGTGTATAACATTCCGGGACGGGCGGTTGTGAATATTTCTGTTGAAACGATTGTCCGCCTCTCGCAAATTCCAAACGTTGTCGCTGTGAAAGACGCAAGCGGCAATTTAGACGCGATGACAGAAATTATCGCAAAAACGCGTGACGATTTTATGTTGTATAGCGGAGATGACGGATTGACACTTCCTGTATTAGCTATTGGAGGAAGCGGTGTCGTTTCCGTCGCCTCGCACATTATCGGAAACGAAATGAAAGAAATGATTCAAGCCTTTATGCGCGGAGACAATAAGGAGGCAGCAAAGTTGCATCAGCGTCTATTGCCGATCATGAAAGCATTATTTGCCGCCCCAAGCCCTGTCCCAGTAAAAACGGCTTTACAGATGAAAGGGTTAGATGTCGGTTCCGTCCGTCTTCCGCTTGTGCCACTAACTGAGCAAGAACGTTTGCAGCTCATGCATGTGTTACAAGGTTAAAAGAAAGGGAATTCATCCCTTTCTTTTTTATTGTTGAATCAGTTATAATGGATGTAAGTGACTTTGAGCGGGTGAGTTTGTTTGACTGTAGGAGGCTTTGAAGATGAAACAAGCAGAGAAAATTCGTGTATTTGCCCTCGGCGGCGTGGGAGAGGTAGGAAAAAATATGTATGTCGTCGAGGTGGACGAAGACATTTTTGTCTTAGATGCGGGACTCATGTTTCCAGAGGACGAAATGTTCGGCATTGATATGGTCATTCCTGATATTACGTATTTAGTGGAGCAACAAGAGCGCATTCGCGGCATTTTTTTAACGCACGGCCATGACGATCATATTGGAGCAATTGCGTATGTGTTACGAAAAATTACTGTACCTGTGTACGGAGCAAAATTGACGCTTGCGCTCGTGGAAGAAAAATTAAAAGAGCAAGGGATTACATCGAAAGCAAAGCGCATCGAAATAAACGCGAATAGTGAAATTGTATTTGATAAGGCGGTCGTATCGTTTTTTCAAACAAACCATAGCATTCCGGATTGTCTCGGTGTAAGCATTCATACGTCACAAGGTGCCATTGTATATACGAGCGATTTTAAATTTGATCAAACGCCTGTTGGCATATGTCGTACTGATTTTGGTAAAATGGCACAAATCGGAGCGCAAGGCGTGCTTTGCTTACTATCCGATAGCACGAATGCGGAAAAACCGGGATATACGGGTTCTGAAGCGGTTGTTGGACAAGAAATTTCTGATGTCATTTACAATGCAGATGGACGCATTATCGTTGCTTGCTTTGCATCAAACATTACGCGCATTCAACAAGTGTTAAATGCTGCACGCGATCATAGACGAAAAGTCGTTATTATGAGCCGTCATATGCATAAAGTGATTGATATTGCCGTGCGTCTAGGGTATTTGAAATTTGATGAAAATATGATCATTCCGATGAACGAAGTAGGTCGCTACAATGATCGCGATTTAGTCATTTTAACGACAGGCAACCAAGGAGAACCAATGGCGGCGCTTGCACGTATGGCGAAACAGGCGCACAAATACATCAATATTAAAGAAGGAGACACAGTGATTGTCGCTTCTTCTCCAATGCCGGGACATGAATTGTTTATTGCTCGAACGATTGATGCGTTATACCGTGCAGGAGCGAATGTCGTGTACGGTCAACGTCAAGTGCATGTGTCTGGACACGGATACCAAGAAGAATTAAAGTTAATGATTAATTTCATGAAGCCAAAATATTTTATTCCGGTACATGGAGAATTTCGCATGCAAAAGGCGCACGGGAAAATTGCCCAAGCGGTCGGCATTCGCCAAGATGCAATCTTCTTAATTGAAAAAGGAGAAGTGATTGAGTTCCGTAACGGTCACGCCCGTTTTGGTGGAAAAGTGCCGAGCGGTCAAATTTTAATTGACGGATTAGGTGTTGGCGATGTAGGAAATATCGTGTTGCGCGATCGCCGCTTACTTTCACAAGACGGAATTATGATTGTTGTTGTTACATTAAGTAAACAAGATAAGCGCGTTGTTGCCGGTCCGGAAATGATTTCTCGCGGTTTTGTATACGTGCGTGAATCAGAAACGCTTTTTGAAGAATCTGTTAAAATTGTAAAAGAAATTGTTGAAAAAAGTATGGAAGATTATGTTGTTGAATGGTCTTCATTAAAAACAAACATTCGTGACGCATTGAGCCAATATTTATTTGAGAAAACAAAACGAAAGCCAATGATTTTACCAATTATTATGGAAGTGTAAAACAACATGCTCAAAGTCAAGAAAACACCTGCATTTCGCAGGTGTTTTTTGTATGAACAAGACGATGTTCACGTATACTAACGACATCATGTAACAGAAAGGGGATTATGATGGAAGAACGAGATGTACCTCAAGAGGAAACAAAACCATCTCCGGCAGAAAATATTGTTCAGCTCGGTCAAACAAATGTCCCGCAGCTTTCTTCCGATTCAACGGTCCATTGTTTAACGATTGTCGGACAAATTGAAGGACATATTCAATTACCACCGCAAAACAAAACGACAAAATATGAACACATTATTCCGCAAATTGTAGCAATCGAACAAAATCCGAATATTGAAGGATTGCTTGTCGTATTAAATACAGTTGGGGGAGATGTTGAAGCGGGGCTAGCCATTGCAGAAATGTTAGCATCGATGTCCAAGCCGACTGTTTCTATTGTGCTTGGTGGAGGACATTCGATCGGAGTGCCAATTGCGGTATCGTGCGACTATTCGTTTATCGCAGAAACGGCGACGATGACGATTCACCCGATTCGTTTGACGGGTCTTGTCATCGGTGTCCCGCAAACGTTTGAGTATTTAGATAAAATGCAAGAGCGTGTCGTCAATTTTGTTGTGAAACATTCAAACATTAGTGAAGAAAAGTTTAAAGAACTCATGTTTTCTAAAGGAAATTTAACACGCGATATCGGAACGAATGTGGTGGGAACCGATGCGGTAAAGTACGGTTTAATTGACGAGGTCGGAGGGCTATCGCAAGCGATGTGCAAATTGCGGGAATTCATTGATCATTCTAAGCAACAAGGGGCGATGTTACAATGATTTTACATACGATCGTTCCGGAATTTATCGTTTTTCAAACGAATGAGGCGGAGTATAAAAAACAACGCACTGTTCAATATAATGGGGTGTCTTTACTTGTGCAACAAACAGAAACGAATGAGTATGAAATTGTGCGGGTGCTAAGCAGCGATCCACAACATTATTTAACGTATGAACCAGGCACAAAACTTTATGCGACATCACTACAATTTATGGTATAATAAGAACAAGCAGCCACGCTTCACTGTTGGCTGCTTTTTCATCTTATATGTTGGAGTGGGCGAAATGGGAAAGAAAAATAAGCGTCGCACAAACAAACAAGATCAATGGAAAAAAACATTGCGTTTTGAATTCATCGGATTAACGATGCTAGCATGCACAGTCATTGCGATGGCGAACGTCGGAGCTGTCGGGCGTTCACTCGTTTTTGCCACCCGCTTTTTTATGGGAGAGTGGTATATCGTTGCATTATTAGGGGCGCTTGTTATATCGCTATACGTGATTTGGAAAAGGGCATGGCCTCCGTTTTTTCAACGCGTCCTCGTTGGATTGTACTTGATCGTTCTTTCGTTATTGTTGTTTAGTCACGAGGCGCTATTTCATATTTTATCAAGAAATGGAAAATTGGTGAACCCGAGCATTATTCAAACGACGTGGGAGTTATTTTGGAAAGATGTGCGTGGGGAAAACGGGTCTTTTTCTGATTTAGGCGGAGGTATGCTTGGCGCTTTATTGTACACAATTAGCTATTATTTATTTGATCAATTAGGAACAAAATGGATTGCTTCGCTGTTGATGATACTTGGCGTGTTGCTTTTGACAGGAAAAACGTTACGTGATACAGCAGGAAAAGGAATTGAATGGTTTGTTTCGTTTATGCGGAAGCAAACGAAAGCGGTTATCTCCGATGTTCGTTCATTTTTCAATCGTCCGAAAAAAGAAAAGCAACAGCAGCCACATATTGAAGTAGTGACAGCGCTGGAGGAAAAAGAGAAAGAGGAAGAGGAAGACGAAACGATCGTTGTGGAAGGTCCTGTCATTTCCAACTTCAATGAAGGAGCGGAAGAAGAAAAGCCGATCGTATTTACGCAAACACATGAAACAGATTACGCGTTGCCACCCATTGATTTACTTTCTCCTCCGAAGGCGGTTGATCAATCGCGGGAAAAAGAAAGTATTTATGAAAATGCCCGCAAGCTTGAAAAAACGTTTCAAAGCTTCGGTGTAAAGGCAAAGGTAACGAAAGTGCATATCGGTCCAGCTGTCACAAGATACGAAGTATATCCAGATGTCGGTGTGAAAGTAAGTAAAATCGTTAGTTTAAGTGACGATTTAGCGCTCGCTCTAGCGGCAAAAGACATTCGCATTGAAGCACCGATTCCCGGAAAATCAGCGATCGGCATTGAAGTGCCAAATGAAGAAATTGCGATGGTTTCTTTACGCGAAGTATTAGAAGCGAAAGAAGCCGATAAACGAGAGGCGAAACTGTTAATCGGACTTGGGCGCGATATATCGGGACAAGCCGTGCTTGCTGAACTAAATAAAATGCCTCATTTACTTGTTGCTGGTGCGACGGGAAGCGGGAAAAGTGTATGTATTAACGCCATTATCGTTAGCTTGCTTATGCGCACGAAACCGCATGAAGTGAAAATGATGATGATTGATCCGAAAATGGTGGAGTTAAGTGTATATAACGGCATTCCGCATTTGCTTTCTCCGGTCGTAACCGATCCGAAAAAAGCGTCTCAAGCGTTAAAAAAAGTAGTGAGCGAAATGGAGCGACGATATGAGCTCTTTTCGCATACGGGCACGCGCAATATTGAAGGATATAACGAATATATCGATCGTCATAATGAAACAGCAGAAGTCAAGCAACCGCTTTTACCGTACATTGTCGTCATCGTTGACGAACTAGCCGACTTAATGATGGTTGCTTCAAGCGATGTAGAAGATTCCATCACTCGTCTTGCTCAAATGGCGCGCGCAGCAGGCATTCATTTAATTATTGCCACGCAGCGTCCATCTGTTGATGTCATTACGGGCGTCATTAAAGCAAACATCCCGTCTCGCATCGCATTTAGCGTATCATCACAAACGGACTCCCGAACGATTTTAGACATGGGTGGAGCTGAAAAATTGCTTGGGCGAGGTGACATGCTCTTTTTACCTGTCGGTGCGTCTAAACCAGTTCGTGTCCAAGGAGCTTTTGTATCCGATCAAGAAGTAGAAAATGTCGTACAATATGTCATTTCACAACAAAAAGCACAATACGAAGAAACGATGATCGCGCAAGATGATGAACCGACAGAAGCGTTTGATGATGAGTTGTTTGATGAAGCGGTTCAGCTCGTTATTGATATGCAAAGTGCATCTGTTTCGATGTTGCAGCGACGATTTCGTATCGGTTATAACCGAGCAGCACGTTTAATTGATGCGATGGAAGCTCGCGGCATTGTTGGACCTTATGAAGGAAGTAAACCGCGCGCTGTGCTCGTATCGTCAAACGATCAAGCAAAAACGTCATGAAAGAGGCTGAAAAACAAGCCTCTTTTTTGTATAAATGGGGCATAATAATGATATATTATTAAAATCGCTTACATATGATTTCATACGACTTTTTTCGACATTTTTTTTATTCGCTATTTATTTATGAACGAAAAAATGTTATATTATTAATAAGAAATTTGTCTAACATCAGATGTCTGATATCTAAGGTGGGGGATGGTGAATGTCTGTTAAATCTGATCATCGACACTTATATTTACAAGTGATTGATCGTATTAAAAAAGATATTGAAAAAGGGGTATATAAGGAAAAAGAAAAACTCCCTTCTGAGTTTGAGCTAGCAAGACAGTTAGGAGTAAGTCGAGCGACATTGCGGGAAGCATTACGCGTATTAGAAGAAGAAAATGTCATCATCCGCCGCCACGGTGTCGGGACGTTCGTTAGTTCCCGCCCGATGTTCACCTCAGGTATTGAACAACTAAGTAGCGTGACGGAGATGATTCGCCAAGCCGGGCGTAAACCGGGGACGATTTTTTTATCTTCTTCTATTCAAAAACCGACTGAAGATGATATAAAGCGCTTTCAATGTCATAAAGAGGAAGATTTACTTGTTGTTGAGCGGGTACGAACAGCGAATAACGAACCGGTCGTTTATTGTATTGATAAAGTTCCGTGTAAATATTTACCTAAAGGAATTGCTTATGAAAATGAGTCGTTATTAGAAATATTACATAATGAAGCGAATCGGTATATCGCATATGCTGTTACACACATTGAACCGCTTGGCTATCACGAAAAAGTGTCACCGATTTTACAATGCGAGCCGGAAACAGCGCTTTTAGTTTTAAAACAAATGCATTTTGACGAAAATGACGAGCCGATTTTATACTCAATCGACTACTTCAAATCAGATAAGTTTAGTTTCCACGTGTTAAGAAAACGCGTGTAGCTTATAAAAGCGCTTACCCTGTTAAGGAGGTGACGTTGGAGGGAGAAGGATATTTTGTGCATTTCACTTTTTACTAATCCATATTTCATTTAAGGGGGTAATGATTGATGAAGAAAAAGCGTTTTGGATTGTCGATGTCTTTATTATTGACTGCCGGCATGCTTCTTGGCGGCTGCGGACAGGCGAAAGAAGAGCCGAAAAAAGAAGAAGGAAAAGCGTCTGAGTTTAGCGTAGCGATGGTTACAGACGTTGGTGGAATTGACGATAAGTCGTTCAACCAATCAGCATGGGAAGGGTTGCAAAAATTTGGTGAAGAAAACGGCTTGAAAAAAGGAAAAGGTGGCTATGACTATTTACAGTCACAAAGCGATGCGGATTACGCAACAAACTTAAATAAACTTGTACGTAACGATTTTGACCTCATTTACGGTATCGGTTTCTTAATGACAGATGCCGTTTCAGAAATTGCAGACCAAAAACCGGACAATAAGTTTGCGATCGTCGACAGCGTTGTTGAAAAACCGAATGTCGCAAGCATTACATTTAAAGAGCATGAAGGTTCATTCCTTGTCGGTGTTGTCGCTGGTTTAATGACAAAAACAAACAAAATCGGTTTCGTTGGCGGTATGGAAATTCCGTTAATTGAAAAATTCGAAAGCGGCTTCATCGCAGGGGTAAAAGCGGTAAACCCAAATGCGACAGTTGAAGTGCAATATGCCGGTGCGTTTGATAAAGCGGATAAAGGAAAGGCCATTGCTTCAAGCATGTACGCTTCTGGTATTGACATCATTTATCATGCAGCTGGTGCGACAGGAAACGGTGTATTTTCTGAAGCGATCGACTTGAAAAAACAAGATCCGAACAAAGAAATTTGGGTCATCGGTGTTGACCGCGACCAATACGAAGAAGGAAAAGTGCCTGGAACAGATAAAAGCGTAACATTAACATCAATGGTAAAACGTGTTGACGTTGCAGTATACGACTTAGCAACAAAAACGAAAAACGGCAACTTCCCTGGTGGTCAAGCTGTGGAGTACGGCTTAAAAGAAGATGGTGTAGGTATTGCGCCAACAACGAAAAACAACGTTCCTGAAGACGTATTGAAAAAAGTGGATGAGTGGAAACAAAAAATTATTAACGGCGAAGTGAAAGTACCTACAACTCGCGCTGAGTTGAAATAAGCAAATAACTGTTCTCCGAAGAATGCGTTTCTTCGGAGAACCACTAAATGAAGGGTTGCAACATGTTGCAGCTTTTCATTTAGTGATTTTAACAAGCTCACATAAGGAGTGGATCACGTTTGGAATACGTAATTGAGATGCTAAATATCCGCAAAGTTTTCGGGAATTTTGTGGCAAACGATAACATTACGTTGCAATTGAAAAAAGGGGAAATTCATGCGCTATTAGGTGAAAACGGCGCAGGAAAATCGACGTTAATGAACGTGCTATTCGGTTTATATCAGCCGGACGGTGGGGAAATTCGTGTCAAAGGGAAAAAAGTAAATATCGCCAATCCGAACGTCGCCAATGACTTAGGGATCGGAATGGTGCATCAACACTTTATGCTCGTTGATACATTTACAGTAACGGAAAATATCATTTTAGGAAGCGAACCGAAAAAAGGTGGACAAATCGATATTGAGCGCGCAGAAAAAGAAGTGCGCGAGCTGTCGGAACGTTACGGTTTGGCAGTTGATCCGAAAGCAAAAATTGCAGACATTTCTGTCGGGATGCAGCAACGTGTAGAAATTTTAAAAACGTTATATCGTGGGGCAGATATTTTAATTTTTGACGAACCAACAGCAGTGTTAACGCCACAAGAAATTCAAGAACTTATCCAAATTATGAAAGCGCTTGTACGTGAAGGAAAATCGATTATTTTAATTACGCACAAATTAAAAGAAATTATGGAAGTGTGCGATCGCGTGACCGTCATTCGACGCGGAAAAGGCATCGGCACATTAAACGTATCGGAAACAAATCCGAACGAACTCGCTGCACTCATGGTTGGACGTGAAGTGCATTTCAAAACAGAAAAACAGCCTCCGAAAGTCGGAAAACCTGTTCTTGAAATTGAAGATTTAGTCGTGAAAGATTCACGTGGTATTACGGCAGTCGACCATTTACATTTAACTGTCCATGCAGGAGAAATTGTCGGAATCGCAGGGGTGGACGGAAACGGACAGACGGAGTTAATTGAAGCGATTACCGGTTTAATGAAGTCAGAATCGGGTTCCATTCGTTTAAATGGAAAAGAGATTCGCAATTTAACACCTAGACAAATTACAGAAACGGGTGTAGGCCATATCCCACAAGACCGCCATAAACATGGTCTTGTGCTAGACTTCCCAATCGGGGAAAACATGGTGCTCCAAACGTATTATAAAGAGCCGTACTCAAAACGTGGCATTTTAAACTTTAAAGCGATTTACGATAAAGCACGTCAGCTTATTCAAGAATTTGACGTTCGTACGCCAGACGAATATACGAAAGCGCGGGCTTTATCAGGAGGAAACCAACAAAAAGCGATCATCGGACGCGAAGTAGACCGCGACCCAGATTTACTCATCGCCGCCCAACCGACACGCGGACTTGACGTTGGAGCGATCGAATTCATTCATAAACGTCTCATCGAACAGCGCGATAAAGGAAAAGCGGTATTGCTCGTTTCATTCGAATTAGATGAAATTATGAACGTCAGCGACCGCATTGCCGTTATTTATGAAGGAAAAATTGTAGCTATTGTCGATCCGAAAGAAACGACAGAACAAGAGCTTGGCTTGTTGATGGCAGGAAGCAAACGGAAGGAAGCAGGTGTATCATCATGAGTGAAAATCGTTTAACGAACATTCTCGTCCCTGTTTTTGCAGTTATTCTTGGAATTATTGCGGGCGCCATTGTCATGCTTGTCAGTGGTTATGACCCAATTGCCGGATATTCTGCTTTGTTGTATGGGGCTTTTGGTGATCGATATTATATTGGGGAAACGATTCGTCAAGTGACACCATATATTTTAGCGGGGTTAGCGGTTGCCTTTGCGTTTCGTACAGGGCTATTTAACATCGGGGTAGAAGGGCAACTCATCGTCGGTTGGCTTGCAGCTGTTTGGGTTGGCGTTTCCTTTGAGCTCCCAAAAGTCATTCATTTGCCGTTAGCAATTGTTGCGGCAGCACTTGCAGGCGCGCTTTGGGGATTTATTCCCGGCTTTTTAAAAGCACGTTTCCGCGTCCATGAAGTCATCGTGACGATTATGATGAACTATATTGCGCTATACGTATCGAATGCGGTCATTCGTTCCGTTTTATCCGATCAAGGTTTTAAATCGGAAAAAATTCATCCGTCAGCATCGTTACGTTCAGAGTTTTTACAGTCTTTAACTGATTACTCCACGCTTCATTACGGTATTATTATTTCGTTAATTGCGGCTGTTGTCATGTGGTTCTTGCTTGAAAAAACGACGACAGGATACGAGCTTCGTGCCGTCGGTTTTAACCAACATGCGTCTCATTATGCAGGGATGAATGTCAACCGCAATATTATATTAGCGATGGTCATTTCAGGAGCATTTGCAGGGATTGCTGGTGCGATGGAAGGGCTAGGAACGTTTGAAAACGTCTCGGTCAAAGCTGGATTTACTGGAGTCGGATTCGATGGAATTGCGGTTGCCCTCCTTGGTGGAAATAACGCATTCGGAATTATTTTAGCAGCGATCTTATTTGGAGCGTTAAAAGTCGGAGCGCTTGAAATGCCATCAGCAGCCGACGTGCCGACAGAACTTGTTGACATCGTCATCGCGTTGATTATTTTCTTCGTTGCTTCAAGCTACTTAATTCGTCTTGTGCTTACGCGCTTCAAAAAGGAGGGAAAATAAATGTTACACATCCTTGAAATTATTATTCCTTCCGCGATTTTCTTTGCGGCACCTCTTATTTTTACGGCGCTTGGTGGCGTATTTAGCGAACGTTCCGGCGTTGTCAATATCGGATTAGAAGGATTGATGGTCATCGGTGCATTTACCGGTGTCGTGTTTAACTTGACGTTTGCCGATCAATTTGGTGAATTCACACCATGGCTTGCGATGCTTGTCGCGATGGTTGTTGCTTCGATTTTCTCGCTTATGCATGCGGTCGCGGCTATTTCACTTCGCGCGGACCAAGTCGTTAGCGGGGTGGCGATCAACTTTTTAGCGTTAGGATTATCGTTGTTCCTTGTAAAAATGTGGTACGGAAAAGGTCAAACTGACCAAGTGCAAGTCGGTTTCGATAAAATCGATATTCCAATTTTAAGCAAAATTCCGATTCTCGGTCCGATTTTATTTTCAAACGGATATATCCCATCTTACTTAGCGATTGTATTAGCATTTGTCGTATGGTACGTCATTTATAAAACGCCGTTTGGCCTTCGTCTTCGTGCTGTTGGAGAACATCCGATGGCGGCGGATACGATGGGAATTAACGTCGCAAAAATGCGGTATATTGCAGTGATGTTAAGCGGTGCGCTTGCAGGGATTGGCGGTTCGATTTATGCAACGATTATTTCACGCGATTTTAGCCATGCGACGATTTCTGGACAAGGGTTTATGGCGCTTGCGGCGATGATTTTCGGAAAATGGCATCCGCTTGGTGCGATGGGAGCAGCGCTTTTCTTCGGATTTGCGCAAAGTTTAAGTATCGTTGGACAGGCGATTCCGTTTTTGAAAAACGTACCAACCGTTTACTTGCTCATTTTGCCATATGCTTTAACCATTTTAGCGTTAACTGGGTTTATCGGACGTGCAGATGCGCCAAAAGCGCTCGGTACGCCGTACGTAAAAGGAAAACGTTAATAGGAAAAAGACTTCGGGACAGCCCGAAGTCTTTTTTTCACGCTTTTGATCACGCATAATAAAAGCAAGGAGGCGATTTCATTGCATAAATTAGTTGATCAATTATTTTTTGAACTGCAACGTCCCGTAACGATTGAATCGCGCGATTTTGAATTGCTTGCATATAGCGGTCATCACGATGAAACGGATGAAGTGCGCATGCGCACCATTTTAAGCAAACGAGCATCCGCTCACGTTTTTCATTATTTGCATGAACATGGATGGATGCAAAAAATTGAACAAGCAGACGGAGTCGTTAGCATTCCTCCACTTCCTGAGATTGATCTTGGCGCACGCGCTGTCGTTTGCTTAAAACATGCTGGGAAAGTATATGGCTATCTTTGGGTACAAGCTGCGTTTCATGATTTAACAGACGAGCAACGGAGACGGATCGAAGAAGTAGCAAAAGAGGCCGCTCAAATATTACACGAGCAAATGGGGAAAACATACAAACGGCAAGAAGAAGTTCATGACCTTTTCCTTCGCTTTATTCAATATCGTGATATGAGCGAACGAGACGTTCAAATGGAACTACAGTTGCTTGGGGTAACGTTTCCTTCACGATTTGCTGTTGTTGTTGTTTATGTCGAAAATGACAGGAGAAAAGATGACATTCGGCAATATATGACATGGATGACAAAAGCAACACATGCCCCAATCTTTTTTATTTATCACAATCATCCGTTTTTGCTTATTGTTGGGGAAACACCGACGCAACGTCCGATCGATGTAGTGAACATGATGATTACAAAATTGCAACAAGATTTTCATTGTCGGATTGATCACGATGTTCTCGTTGGCATTGGCAATGAATATAACGGGCTGCAAAAACTGCGCGACAGTTATAAAGAGGCGATGGAAGTCATTCATTTGAAAAAGAATATGGATGAGCCGTTACCACATGCTTATTGCGATTTAGGTATTTATCGCATCGTTCCATTCATATACGAACAATACAAACAACGTCGCTATAAAAACGAAGCGATTATGAAACTAAAAAAGCACGATGAACAACATGGAACCGATTTTTTACATACGCTTCGTACGTACATTCAACACGACTGCAATATGAAACAAACAGCTGAAAGTTTATACATTCATCCGAATACGTTACATTATCGATTAAAGCGCATGCAGTCGATCACCACGCTCCCGCTGCACGATTTTGAACAACGAATGATGTTATATATCGATCTCCTTTTATACAAATATAAGGAAAGTATTGTGGATGAGCAACAAAAATAAGTAGAAATGATTATATATTGACGACAAACAATTTTCAGAAAGTATAAATTATAATGAATCGTAGAATATGTGACAAAATCGTGAAAGGATCGATGCATGTGACTGTACCATACAAACATGAACCGTTTACAAACTTTGCAATTGAGCAAGAAGCAGATGTGTTTCGTCAAGCGCTTGCTTATGTTGAAACACAGCTTGGACAAGCGTATCCAATCATTATTGGAGGAAAACGAATCGTTACGGAAGAGAAAGTTGTGTCAGTGAATCCAGCGAATAAACAACAAGTGGTTGGCGTCGCATCAAAAGCGACGAAAGCGCTTGCTGATGAAGCAATGCAAGCGGCACTTTCTGCATTTGAAACGTGGAAGCGCGTATCGCCAAAGGCGCGCGCCGATGTGTTGCTGCGCGCAGCAGCGATGTTAAGAAGAAGAAAACATGAATTTTCTGCATGGCTAGTGAAAGAAGTCGGCAAGCCGTGGAAAGAAGCAGATGCCGATACAGCGGAAGCGATTGACTTTTTAGAATATTACGCGAGACAAATGATTTCTCTTGCGGAAGGTGTACCTGTGCTCAGCCGTTCCGGAGAGTCAAACCGATTTTTTTATGTGCCGCTTGGTGTCGGATTAATTATTTCACCGTTTAATTTCCCGCTTGCGATTATGGCTGGAACGACGGTTGCTGCCATTGTGACAGGAAACACGGTTATTTTGCGACCATCCGATCGCGCACCAATTGTTGCAGCAAAGTTTGTTGAGCTCATGGAAGAGGCCGGTCTCCCTCAAGGAGTATTAAACTATTTGCCGGGCGGGGAAGCAGAAGTCGGAGAATATATTGTTGAACATCCACAAACGCGCTTCATTTCTTTTACAGGATCGCGCGCCGTTGGATGTCGCATTTATGAACGAGCAGCGATCGTTCAACCAGGACAAAAATGGTTGAAGCGTGTCATCGCAGAAATGGGTGGAAAAGATGCGATTATCGTTGATCGGGATGCGGATCTTGAATTAGCAGCGCAATCGATCGTTGCTTCCGCCTTCGGTTTTTCCGGACAAAAATGCTCGGCATGCTCGCGTGCCATCGTTCTTGAAGATGTATATGACGAAGTGCTTGCGCGTGTCGTTGAGTTAACAAAGCAATTAAAGGTCGGCAATCCACAAGAGCAAAGCACGTTTATGGGACCTGTCATTGATCAAGTATCGTACGATAAAATTATGGGCTATATCGAAATTGGCAAGCAGGAAGGGAAGCTCATGACAGGGGGCGAAGGAGACGATACGACAGGATTTTTTATTCAGCCAACCGTGTTTGCAGATGTCGCACCAACTGCGCGAATTATGCAAGAAGAAATTTTTGGTCCGGTCGTTGCGTTTACGAAAGTGCGTACGTTTGATGAAGCGCTTGACGTGGCGAACAACACAGATTACGGATTAACAGGGGCAGTCATTTCAAACAATCGTGCTCATTTAGAAAAAGCGCGCGAACAGTTTCATGTTGGGAATTTATATTTTAATCGCGGTTGTACCGGAGCGATTGTCGGCTATCATCCGTTTGGTGGGTTTAACATGTCAGGAACAGATTCTAAAGCAGGTGGTCCAGACTATTTATTGCTTCATATGCAAGCAAAAACAGTCAGTGAAATGTTTTAAAAGGGGGAATGGCCATGTTTGCACAACTATCGAAAAACATTTTTTTATACGCTTCACAAAGTAAAATGTTAAATCAAGCGGCGAAAAAATGGGGGCTCCGTTTCGGAGCTTCCCAAGTTGTTGCAGGGGAGACGATTGAAAGCGCTATCAAAAAAGTACGTGAACTAAATGAAAAAGGGCTCGTTTGTACGCTCGATCATTTAGGAGAGTTCGTTTCAAGTCGCGAAGAAGCTATTGAAGCGACACAATATAACATCCGCACGTTAGAAGCTATTCATCGCGCAGGTGTTCAAAGCAACTTGTCCGTCAAATTGACGCAGCTTGGGCTTGATATTGACTTTGATTTTTGTTTAAACAATATGCGCCAAATTGTTGAAACGGCGAAACGGTACAACAACTTCGTGCGCATCGATATGGAAGATTCAGCGCATTGCCAAGCGACGCTCGATTTATTACACGAACTACGCCGCACGTACGACAACGTTGGAACTGTCATTCAAGCATATTTATATCGCGCTGAACAAGATGTAAAAGATTTAAAAGGAGTATCGCTTCGTTTAGTGAAAGGAGCGTATAAAGAGCCGCCAGAAGTGGCGTTTCAAGAGAAACAACAAATTGATGAAAACTACATGAATATTATTCGTCTTCATTTATTAAGCGGAAGTTATACAGCGATTGCTACACACGATCATCATATTATTGAAAAAGTAAAAAAGTTTGCTAAGGAAAATAATATTCCGCGTAATCAATTTGAGTTTCAAATGTTATATGGCTTTCGAACAGATATGCAACAACAGCTTGCGAAAGAAGGCTATACAATGCGTGTATACGTTCCATTCGGAAACGATTGGTTTGGCTATTTCATGCGCCGATTAGCAGAACGTCCACAAAACGTGGCGTTCGCATTAAAAGGCTTTTTTGGAAAATAATTTTTTGTACAAATTGTGAACATATTTTAGTATAATGATACGTACAAAGGGGTTTTTATAGACAACAAAGGAAGGGGAGATTGTTTTGGTTATTACATCTGTCGTTGTGTATATGGTAGGGATGTTATTGATCGGGTATTGGGCGTATAAACGGACATCGAACTTGTCTGATTATATGTTAGGCGGACGAACGCTCGGTCCAGCAGTGACCGCGTTAAGCGCGGGAGCATCGGATATGAGCGGTTGGTTGTTGCTCGGATTGCCGGGAGCGATGTATGCGCAAGGGTTGAGCGCTTCATGGATTGTGATCGGATTAGCTCTTGGAGCGTACGCGAACTGGTTATACGTTGCTCCACGTTTACGAGTATATACGGAAGTAGCGAACGATTCGATTACGATTCCGTCGTTTTTAGAAAACCGTTTCGGTGATACATCGAAGTTATTGCGTCTCGTTTCCGGATTCGTCATTATGATTTTCTTTACGTTTTACGTTTCTTCTGGTCTCGTTTCTGGTGGGGTCATGTTTAAAAATTCGTTTGGTACAGATTATCATACAGGATTATGGATTGTAGCTGGTGTTGTTGTCGCGTACACATTATTCGGGGGATTTTTAGCGGTCAGTTGGACGGACTTTGTGCAAGGACTCATTATGTTTATTGCGCTTATTCTCGTGCCGGTTGTGACGCTTATGCACATTGGGGGAATTACGGAGACAACGACAACGATTCGCGATATAGATCCGAACTTGCTTGATTTGTTTAAAGGGACGAGCGTTGTCGGTATCATCTCGCTATTTGCATGGGGGCTTGGCTATTTCGGCCAGCCGCACATTATTGTTCGTTTTATGGCGATCTCCTCGGTGAAAGAAATGAAACAAGCGCGCCGCATTGGAATGGGCTGGATGATCTTTTCGTCTGTCGGTGCGATGTTAACAGGTCTTTTTGGAATCGCTTACTTTAAACAAGCAGGCATGACGTTAGAAGACCCAGAAACAGTATTTATTAAACTCGGGGAAATTTTATTCCATCCGCTTATTACAGGATTTTTACTTGCAGCGATTTTAGCGGCAATTATGAGTACGATTTCATCTCAATTGCTAGTGACATCTAGTTCACTAACGGAAGATTTATATAAAATTTTATTCCGTCGCTCAGCGTCTGATAAAGAGCTTGTATTTGTCGGTCGCTTATCTGTCCTACTTGTATCGATTGTTGCCTTGTTGCTCGCATACGAGCAAAATAATACAATTTTAAATCTTGTCGGTTATGCATGGGCAGGATTTGGGGCTTCATTCGGTCCTGTGATTATATTAAGTTTATACTGGCGCCGTATGACAAAATGGGGAGCGCTTGCGGGGATGATTGCAGGGGCAACGACAGTCATCATCTGGGCAAACTCTTCATATGCAAGCGTCATGTACGAAATGGTGCCGGGCTTTATCGCTAGTTTTATTGCCGTAATTATCGTCAGCTTATTGACAGTTACACCTGAAAAGCGCGTGACAGAGCAATTTGATACGTTTAAACGTACGATTTCATCATAAGAAAAAGGTGTCCGAACAGGGCACCTTTTTACGTTGAAAACTGTCGGATCGCCCGTTTCATTTCATTTGAAATATGTTCTGATTTTGAAGCAGATGTTGCGATTTGCTCGACAATTTCATTTGTTTCAATTAATCGGCTAGATAATTCATTTACTTCTTGAGCGCTGTTTGCTGTCGCTGTAGATACTTCATGAATGGAGTGAATGATCTCATGTAAAGCACGATTTAACTCGGTAGCAGTTTGGCTAAATTGAACAACAACCTCTTCAATGAACGAAGCCGTTTGTTCGTATTGTTTTGTCACCGTTTTCATTTGTTCGTAATCGCGTTGGACGTCTGTTGAGATGTATGATATTGCAGCTGAAGCGCTCATGGACAACTGTTCTACAGCGGATGTTAACTGTTTCGCAACGTGTTGAATATTTTCAACTGCTTGTTGTGATTGTTCAGCCAATTTACGAATTTCTTCAGCAACGACCGCAAACCCTTTTCCTTGTTCTCCAACCCGTGAAGCTTCAATAGAAGCGTTGAGTGCTAATAAATTTGTTTGTTTTGCAATATTCATAATGGTATTTGTAAATAGTTCAATATCCGTTACAACTTGTGAAGCCTCAATTGCTTTTTCCAGCTTTCTTTTCGTTTCTGCTAACAGTTCACTTGCTTTTTCCGATGAAGACGTGACGATATGGTCCGTATGGATCGCTTGTTGGCGAATAGCTGAAGCATTTTGTTCGCCTTCATTCATTTTGTGAATCATTCGCTGAACAGCGTGCCCAATTTCTTTTGATGTTGCAGACATTTGCTCCGCAAACGCTGCAGTTTCTTCGACATTTCCAGACACGTTTTTCGTAGACGATGAAATATGTGCAAGATGACCACTTAAATGACGAATATCACTATAGACGGTGGAAACGATTCCATCAAGCTCGTGAGCCTCGTGCTGAATGCGCCAAATCATCGTTGCTAGCGTATCCAACACACTGTTAAAGTTATCAACGATACGACCAACTTCATCGTTGCTTTTTAATGTGAGTCGTGCAGTTAAATCTCCACGTTGTACAATCGTTTCAAACTGTTTGTTCATTTCTTTCATTGCGCGAATTAATGTCACTTTTCCGACAAAAAAACTAATGAGTCCAACGATGATACCTGCTCCGACGCAAAGAAGTGTGAAATATGTAGCGTATGATGGCTGTTTATATACTGTAAAAAAACTAGCAACGATCGGAAAAGCGAGTCCCATCACAATACCTGTTCCAATAGAAATAAGTAAAAAACGACCTGTTACACTTGACAATACATATGTCACCCCCGACAAAAAGACTATTACAAAAATACTATAACTGTGTATGTGTGACAATACATGTGTATGTATTTTTTTGAATTTTTTACACAGTATTTATGTTTTCTTATGATATATTTACAAAAAAGTGACGATATCATGACATATGATATGGTTATAGATTGGATGTTTGGGGCGTTTATTGGCGCTTTACTTAGTGGTGCTTAGTTCGTTTCATGACGGATAGGGCAAAAGAAATGATTCCGTCTATTGTTTTTTCATAAAACTATGTTCTGAATCATCAAAAAACAAAATAAAAAAGGATTTTTCGTCTATTTGTAGAAAAGAAATACATGAAAGGGGAGTGGGGAAGTGAGAAACATATATATTTTTGTATGTGTCTATCTGTTTTTATTTGCCCAACCAGCTTGGGCGCAAGGAGAAACGAGCATTACATTAAGCGCCGCTGGCGATGTGACGCTTGGTCGCGATGAAAACTATGGCTATACATACTCGTTTGATCATGAAGCGAAAAAAAATGGCCTTGCTTTTTTTACAAAATATATTGAACCGATTTTTAAGCAAGATGATTTTACAACCGTCAATTTGGAAACAACGTTAACAAACGCAACGCAAAAAGCGGAGAAAAAGTTTCGTTTTCGAGGCGATCCGTCGTATGTCAACGTTTTAACGCGCGCGAGCATTGAAGGGGTCAATCTTGCGAATAATCATACGTTAGACTATGGACAAAAAGGATATATAGATACGATTGCTACGTTAAAACGAGCGAATGTCGGATATTTTGGGAACGGAGTACAGCTTGTGAAGACCGTTAAAGGAGTAAAAATTGGTGCGCTCGGCTATAAAGGATGGAGCGATACGAAAGCGGTACGAAAGCAAATTGCAAACGACATAAATTCCCTACGAAAACAAGGAGTCCAAATCATTCTCGTTCATTTCCATTGGGGTGACGAGCGAAGCTATGTGCCAAATAACACGCAAAAAGCGTTAGGGAGATTTGCGATCGATAGCGGAGCAGATCTTGTCGTTGGTCATCATCCGCACGTCATTCAAGGAATAGAGCAATATAAAGGAAAAATGATCGTTTATAGCTTGGGCAATTTTATGTTTGGAGGCAATAAAAATCCGAGCGATAAAGATACGTTCGTTTATCAACAAACATTTTATTTTGTTAACGGCCAAAAACAGCCGAAAACAACGGTTCGCATCATTCCATTTCGCATCTCATCTGTCACGACGCGAAACAACTATCAGCCGATTCCGCTTCAAGGAAAAGAAGCAAGTCGCGTAAAAGAAAAAATCGTCAATTTATCAGCAAAAATTAACAAACCAACATGGCTCGTATATGAAAAATAAAATATAATAGAAAGAAAAGGAGTTGATTTTATGTACATTGGAGACATTGTATTTCAACTCGTGATGCTCGGCACGTTGCTTGGGGTTTTTGCTGTATTCGTTTTTGGTGCTGTATGGTTGATGCGGTCTATAAAGGGAAAAAGAGGGTAAAATTTTTATTTTAGATGATTAAAACCGAGCGATATGCTCGGTTTTATAATGCCTTTCCGCAAGATGGACAAAAGCGAAAATCGGTTTGTACGTTTGTTCCGCAGTAAGGGCAAAACTTCCCCTCTTCATGATGGGCGAAGCGAGCATTTAGCGGATCTTTTTCTTCATTTTCGTCAACGATATCGACGATGGACATCCGTTCTTTCCCTGTAGCGTTTTTATAATGATATACCGCCTGAAAAATACCGATACCAATAACGATCAATCCGAAAAAAGGAAAGATTTGTGTTCCTGCAATTGGAGATTCTTTTGTAATGGAAAAAGTCATAAACGTCCAAAATATGCCGAATAAAATGGTGGCGATACTGCCAATAAATCCTTGCATGGACGGTCCACGGCCAGGCTTTATACTTTTCATGTGTATTCCCTCCAATTTGTTTGATACATCCATTATATACAAGAAATAGAGGAAGTTCATGTTGTTTTTAAATAAAAGGAGTAGAAGGTATGCTAGAATGAGTATTGATGCCATAAAATATATGGTAAGCATCATGGAACAGGAGGAGGGTTTTATTATATGTCATTATCATCATTAAGGCGTGAGGCAAGGAAAGCATTGAAAGGAAAATGGGGTAGTGCGGTGCTTCTCATACTTGTTTATGCCCTTGTAACGATGGTTGTTCCTTTCGGTGTTGAGGTTGTGTTTAGTGGAGGGTGGGAAGCGTGGCTTTACCAAGAAACTGTACCGGCATCAGCCTCGATTGTAAGCATGTTCGTTTCGTTTGCACTCATTCCGCTTAGTGTCGTCTTGTATTGGGTGTTTTTAGATGCGTATCGCAATGAGCCTATTCGTATCGCTCCGCTATTTACTGTTTATCAAAACGGAAAATTAGCTTTAAAGCTGATTGGTACTTCGCTTTTATTCGGGCTTTTCGTCTTTTTATGGAGTTTATTGCTCATCATCCCGGGAATTATTAAATCGTTATCTTACTCACAAACGTTCTTTTTATTAAAAGATCATCCAGAGTACAGTGCACTTCAAGCGATTAGCGAAAGTAAAAAACGAATGAAAGGGTATAAAGGAAAGCTATTTTTACTATATTTGAGCTTTGTCGGTTGGGGACTTCTCTCAATCCTCACGTTTGGTATCGGATTTTTATGGCTCGTCCCATACATCTACACATCGCTTGCTGCGTTTTACGATCAATTTATTCGTACGCAAGAAGCACCGGCTGAATAAAACGAACAAGGGCGCCCTTGTTCGTTTTATTATATTACTGAAACAACGACACGATTTCTTCCGAGTTGTTTTGCTAGATAAAGTGCTTGATCGGCTTTCGGATAACAATGTTGGAAAGAATGAATGGCTTGAGCAATACCGAAGCTTGCCGTGATATGAATCGTATGTTCTTTGTATTGAAATGGACACTTTTCGATGTTTTCGCGCAACGTTTCAGAAAGGTCTCGGGCTTTTTCTGTGCTTGTTTCAGGTAGAAAAACAATAAATTCTTCCCCGCCAAGTCGTGCTGAAAGATTTGGATGTTGAAAATATTGTTTAATGATGACAGATAGAGCTTTTAGTACTTGATCTCCTGCAGGGTGACCGAAATGGTCGTTGACATGTTTAAAAAAATCAATGTCGATGATTAAGATGGTTGCTTCTTCGTGATCTGATTCCTTTAAGTAGGCATTAACGAGATCTACAAAGTGAGTACGGTTAAATAAACCCGTCAGGCGATCTTGGATAGCTAAAGCTTGAAGGGATGCGTTTTTTTCTGCTAGTTGTTGTTGTTCTATATTTGTCAGTAGTTGTTGTTTGTAGTTTTTTGTGTAATTCCTCCAAACGATAAGGGAGACTCCAAAACCTAATCCTTCTGGAATGACGATATGGATTGGAACATGTGTGATCCATTCAAGTAGTGTAGGCGCGTCATGAGAAGAGAGGACAATGGAGGATAAGACAAATGTTAGTACATACATAATTCCCCCGACTAGTGGAGGGATGAGAAATAGCACGCCCATTCCAATGCAACTGATCCAAAGTACATTCATATATTGATCATGTATGCTCAGTAAAACACCAAGGAAGAGATGGAGCATGAAGTAAGCCGCTTGGATGACATATGCTTTTTTTGTTCCCTCAGCTTTTTGTCTACTTATATAAAGAAACAACATTCCAAAGCATATGTTTGCTATGATGATGAAAAGAAGTGAGTTATAACTGTAAACAAGCTTGTTTTCAAGTCTCCCAATGAATGAAAGGAAAAAATATATGATCGTTATGATCGTGATTGCCCAACTTAATTTGTACAAGCGATCGATGTTCGTCTTGCTTGCGACTTTGAGTAAATGATCATTAAAAATCATCTCTTTCATCTCCTTATGGCGATATATGTCGAGAGATGTCGAATATATTGTTCACTCATTATAACACGAGACATTGAGTTCGTGTTTTTATTTTCTGAAAAAATTTTTGGCGAGATGTTGCTTGATTTAAAAATAAAGCTAGTAAAATATCAAATTGTTTTGTAAAATCATTAAAAAAAGAATATTGTTTCTTTTCGTCGAACAGATAAAAGTGCAGAGTCTTTTTGATTTAACGATATAACCACGTTTGTAAAATAAACAATAATAGTGACATACTATAATTGAAATGTGTTATAATAAATGCGGAGAAGTTTTTGATCGAATTGATGGGATTTAGGGGGTCCAGTGATGAAAACAGATGTCATTTTAATTGGTGCGGGGATTATGAGTGCGACTTTAGGGACATTGTTAAAAGAATTAGCACCAGAGTGGGATATTGCGGTATTTGAAAGGTTAGACCAACCAGCAGATGAAAGTTCGAACGAATGGAACAATGCCGGAACCGGTCATGCCGCACTTTGTGAACTAAACTACACAGTAGAAAAAGCGGACGGATCAATTGATATAAGCAAAGCGATTAAAATTAACGAACAATTTCAAGAGTCGCTACAATTTTGGTCTTATCTTGTTCAAAACAAGCGCATTCGCGACCCGAAGGACTTTATTATGCCTATTCCACATATGAGTTTCGTACAAGGGGAAGAAAACGTCGCGTTTTTGAGAAAGCGCTTTGAACAGATGGCTAATCATCCGTTATTTAAAGGGATGGAGTTTTCTGATGATCCGCAAAAATTAGAAGAGTGGATTCCGCTGATGATGGAAGACCGCATCGTCACAGAACCGATTGCTGCCACGCGCATAGAGTCAGGGACCGATGTGAACTTTGGCGCTTTAACGCGCATGTTATTTGAACATTTAGAACATAAGCATGTCAATTTATATTATAAACATCACGTTGAGGATATGAAACGGACAAGCGACAATTTATGGGAAGTGAAGGTACGCAATCTCACATCCGGCGAAGTCGAAGTCCATACAGCGAAGTTCGTCTTTATCGGTGCAGGTGGCGGAAGCTTACATTTACTACAAAAATCCGGCATCCCTGAAGGAAAAGGAATCGGTGGATTCCCGGTAAGCGGGCTATTTATGGTGTGCAACAATCCGGATATCATTGCCCAACATCATGCGAAAGTGTACGGAAAAGCGAAAGTTGGTGCACCGCCGATGTCTGTCCCGCATTTAGATACGAGATTCATAGGCAATGAGAAAATGCTATTATTTGGACCGTTCGCTGGGTTTTCACCGAAGTTTTTAAAGAACGGTTCGATATTCGACTTAATTACGTCTGTCAAACCGCACAACGTGCTGACAATGCTTGCAGCAGGGGCGAAAAATATGGCGCTTACAAAATATTTAATCGAACAAGTCATGTTATCAAAAGAACAACGCATGGAAGAATTGCGCGAATTTATCCCGAATGCGAAAAGCGAAGATTGGGATGTTATTATCGCTGGTCAGCGCGTGCAAGTCATTAAAGATACAGAAGCAGGTGGCAAAGGAACACTTCAATTCGGTACGGAAGTTGTTGCCGCACATGACGGCTCCGTTGCCGCTTTACTCGGTGCATCGCCAGGCGCTTCAACGGCTGTTCATGTCATGCTTGAAGTCATTGAAAAATGCTTCCCAAATGAGATGAAACAATGGGAACCAAAAATTAAAGAAATGATTCCTTCATACGGCGTGTCGCTGATGAAAAACGAAACACTTTTACGCGACGTACAAACACTCGCTGCTCAAACGCTTGGCCTAAAAGAAAACATGCCGCTCCAAATTGCATAAATACGAAAGGCAGAAGTCGGTGGACTTCTGTCTTTTTTCGTAGCGATCATGCATTTGTTGTAACGAGAAAAAAGGAGTTCTGTTTTTAGTTTTATCATCAAAATATGTACTTCTTTTTTAACAATATAAAAAAAGTAATGTGGAAGTAAAGTAGAGTTTTTCGTTTCATGACCATGGTCGTTTTTACTTATCAAGTACAACTTATGGTGGAAATCCAAAAAATGTTGAAATAACAAAAAGATTGTAATAATATATTTTTATATAAAAATACATAATTTTCAGTTTATCTAATAGGAGGTGACTGCTTGTTGAAACGATCAGTGTTACAAATAGAAAGTTTGCGAGTTTCTTTCAGGATTCAAGATGAGTATTATGCAGCGGTGGATGATGTTTCGCTAACTGTTCACGAAAACGAGGTGCTTGCCATTGTCGGAGAGTCCGGATGTGGAAAAAGCGCGCTCGCTCTTTCGATTATCGGATTACATCCGCCGGAACGGACGAAATTAGAAGGAACTGTAGTATTTAAAGGAAAAAATCTTTTAACACAATCGGTACAAGCATTAAATCAAATTCGTGGAAAAGATATCGGCATGATTTTTCAAGATCCGCTGACGGCGTTAAATCCGCTTATGACTGTTGGCAAACAAATTGAAGAAAGCATGGACTATCACACCACACTATCTACTGCTGAGAAACGAAATCGGACGCTAGAGTTGCTTGAACAAGTTGGCATTTCAAATCCGTCACAAACGTATGACCGTTATCCTCATGAATTATCAGGAGGAATGAGACAACGTATAGTCATTGCCATTGCGATTGCTTGTAATCCCGCGCTACTCATCGCCGATGAACCGACGACGGCGTTAGATGTCACGATTCAAGCACAAATTATTCGCCTATTAAAAAACTTACAGCAACAACTCAACACAGGCATTCTTTTAATTACTCATGACTTAGGGGTAGTTGCCGAAATGGCAGATCGGGTCGCCGTCATGTATGCAGGCGAAATTGTCGAGCTTGCGGATGTACATACGCTATTTACCCGCCCGTTGCACCCGTATACCCGTTCGTTACTGCAGTCCATCCCTTCCTTGCAAACTCCAAAAGAAACGCTTCATGTGATTCAGGGGATTGTTCCACCATTGACGAAACTTCCGAGAACTGGCTGCAGATTTCGATCCAGAATTAGTTGGATTCATGAATCAAAACATGAGCCACATCCTATATTGCGCGAAGTCGAACCAAACCATTGGGTTCGTTGCACGTGTTACCAACATTTTTACTTTCCCGATGGGGGGGAAAAGGCATGACATTTCTCCGAGTCAATCAACTAAAAGTGCATTATCCGGTGCGCGGTGGGTTTTTTCGTAAGGTCATCGGGCATGTAAAAGCGGTCGATGGGATTAGCTTTGAATTGAAAAAAGGGGAAACGTACGGACTAGTCGGGGAGTCGGGATGCGGGAAAACGACAACGGGGCGAACAATTATTGGCCTAGTGAAAGCGACAGCAGGAGAAATTTTGTTTGATGGGAAAGATTTGACGAAACTAAGTCGCCGTGAATTTGTCCAATATCGAAAAGACATACAAATGATTTTCCAAGACCCGTACTCTTCGCTTAACCCAAGAAAACGAGTATTAGATATTGTTGCGGAGCCGTTGCGTAATTTTGAAAAACTATCTCCGCAAGAAGAAAAACGAAAAGTACAAGGTCTCATTGAAAAAGTAGGGCTGCATTCGGACTCCGTCTATAAATATCCTCATGAATTTTCCGGCGGACAACGGCAGCGTATTGGCATTGCCCGTGCCCTCACGCTCAATCCAAAGCTAATCATTGCTGACGAACCGGTATCGGCGCTTGACGTGTCTGTTCAAGCGCAAGTATTGAATTTCATGAAAGATATTCAAAAAGAGTTTCAGCTGACGTATTTGTTCATCAGCCATGATTTAGGAATTATTCGCCATATGTGTGATCGCATTGGTATTATGTACCGCGGGCAATTTGTCGAAGAAGGGACGAAGGACGAAATATTTCACGATCCGAAACATATTTATACAAAAAGGTTATTGGCGTCTATTCCTAACGCCGACCCGTTAAGACGGCAAGAGCAGCAAAAACTACGACAACAAATCGAAAAAGACTATGAACAATTGTATTCTCGTTATTTTGATGCGGAAGGAAGAGTATATCCACTGAAACGCATTTCCGAAACTCATTCGGTTGCGATCCCGTAAGAGAGGAAGTCGAGAGGATGGTCAAATTTATATTGCGACGTATCATGATGATGATTCCACAACTATTTGTTTTAAGTGTGCTTATTTTTCTGCTTGCCAAAGCGATGCCTGGTGACGCTTTAACAGGCCAGCTAGCGAACAATCCAAAAATGGATGCGCAAACGTTAGCAGAGATGAGAGAAAAACTAGGGCTAAACGACCCTCTGTATGTTCAATATACGCGTTGGATAAAAAATTTACTCCATGGAGATTTAGGATTATCATATGTTCATCAACAGCCTGTGACAGACTTGTTAGCAGGGAGAATGTGGAATACGATTTTGCTTTCGTTGTGTATTTTAGTGCTAACATACGCCATTGCCGTCCCCCTAGGAGTAATTTCCGGTCGTTGGCAAGATTCGTGGGCAGATAAGTTGATTGTCGGATATAGCTATGTTAGCTTTGCCACCCCGTTATTTATTTTTGCGCTCATCATGCTTTTTTTGTTCGGGTTTAAGCTCGGATGGTTTCCAACGGGCGGTAGCGTTGATATTCAGCTAGAAGAAGGGACATTTGATTATTACATAAGTAAGCTTAATCATCTTTTATTGCCGTCTTTATCTGGTGCGTTAATTAGTACGGTCGGAATCATTCAATATTTGCGTAGTGAAATTATTGACACAAAAGTAAAAGATTTTGTCCGCACGGCACGGGCAAAAGGAGTGCCAGAAGCGAAAATTTATTCGCGTCATATTTTGCGTAACTCATTTTTACCGATTGCCGCTTTTTTAGGCTATGAAATTACCGGATTAATTGGCGGATCTGTTTTTTTAGAATCTATTTTTAGTTATCCAGGTATCGGTCAGCTTTTTCTTCAGTCGATTATGCAGCGGGATTATAGCGTCGTGACAGCACTTGTGATGATTTCAGGACTTGCAACATTAATCGGGACATTGTTATCGGACATCATTTTAAGTGTTGTTGATCCGCGGATAAGAATCGATTAGAGGAGGGGGAAAAATGAAAAAGACAGAATATTCACCCTTTTCTGTTCTGTGGCGGGAAGTAGTGAAAGATAAACTAGCGCTTAGCTCTCTTTTGCTTCTTTCACTCATTCTATTCATTGTATACGGGGCTTCCATTGTACTAGATCAAGAAGAAATCGTCAAAGTCGATCTTTTGTCCATCTACTCCCCGCCGTCTGCCGAGCATTGGCTAGGAACAGACTATGGTGGAAGGGATATTTTAGGACAACTCATTATTGGGGCGAGAAATTCTTTTACGATCGGTTTAGCCATTACGTTGCTGACAGGATTAATCGGATTAACAATCGGATTAATTGCAGGTTATTTTGGTGGAGTAATTGATAACATCATTATGCGTATTATTGATTTTATCCTTATTTTGCCTTTTTTAATGCTAGTTATTGTTTTCGTGGCAATCGTTCCGAAATATAACGTGTTTACGTTTATTTTGATTATGAGTGCCTTTCTATGGACAGGTAAAGCGCGGCTCATTCGGGCAAAGACGTTAGCGGAACGAGAGTTGGACTATGTGAGCGCCTCAAAAACGCTCGGCACGCCCGATTGGAAAATTATCATTCGGGAAATATTACCGAACTTAAGCTCGATCATTATCGTGAATTTAACATTGAATCTTGCAGGCAATATCGGAATTGAGTCAGGACTAAGCTATTTAGGATTTGGTCTCCCAGAAAGCACGCCAAGCTTAGGGACATTAGTCAGCTATGCGACAAATCCGGATGTATTGCAAAACAAATGGTGGGTTTGGTTACCAGCATCAGTACTTATTTTAGTAATGATGTTGTGTATAAATTTTATCGGCCAAGCGTTAAAACGTGCGGCTGATGCAAGACAACGATTAGGATAAAAGGGGGAGATGGAATTGAAAAAAAGGTATTGGAAGTTTTTTAGCGTGCTCGCTGGACTGGCACTCGTATTGTCCGCATGCACCGACTCGACAAGTAGCGATCCAAAAAAACCGACGGAGCAAACTGCACCAAAAGAAGACATCAGCAATTTTCCGATGACGGTCAAAAACGATGGGGAAATTGTCGACGGCGTACTTACTTATGGGTTAGTGTCAGATACACCATTTGAGGGGACGCTCAACTATGCATTTTACACAGGGCAGCCAGATGCGGAAATTTTGCAGTTTTTTGATGAAGCGCTATTTCGTACAAACGGAGACTATGAGATTACGAATGATGGGGCAGCCACGTACGAGCTTTCCGCAGACAAAAAAACGATGACAATTAAAATTAAAGACAACGTGAAGTGGCATGACGGGGAGCCAGTAAAGGCAGAAGATTTAGAGTATGCGTATTTAGTCATCGGACATAAAGATTATACAGGGGTGCGTTATGGCGATGCGCTTATACAAGGTATTGTCGGCATGGAGGAGTACCATAGCGGAAAAGCGTCAACGATTTCTGGCATTAAAGTAGTCGATGAAAAAACGCTTACGATTACGTGGAAACAGGCGAATCCATCCGTGTTAACCGGAATTTGGGCATATCCGCTGCCGAAACATTACTTGAAAGATATTCCAATTGACCAATTGGCTCAATCAGACAAAATTCGTAAAAATCCGATCGGTTTCGGACCGTTCAAAGTGAAGAAAATTGTCCCAGGAGAATCGGTGGAAATGGTGCGCAACGATGACTATTATGGCGGAAAGCCGAACTTAAAAGGGGTCATTGTAAAAGTCGTCAGCCCGAAAGTCGTTCTTCAGTCGTTGAAAAAAGGCGAAATTGACATTGCAGAATTTCCAACCGATCAGTATGTAGGTGCGAAAGGAACGAAAAATATTCAATTCGTTGGCAAAATCGACTTAGCTTACAACTATATCGGCTTCAAGCTCGGGCATTGGGATGCGAAAAAGCAAGAAAACGTCATGGACAATCCAAAATTCCAAGACAAACGATTGCGCCAAGCGATGGCATATGCGATTGATAACAAGTCAGTCGGCGAGAAACTTTATCATGGGCTGCGCTTCCCTGCGACAACGCTCATTCCACCATCGTTTCCTGGCTACCATAATAAAGAGGCAAAAGGCTATTCGTATGACCCAGAAAAAGCGAAAAAGCTGTTAGATGAGGCAGGGTATAAAGATAAAGATGGCGATGGGCTTCGCGAAGATCCAAACGGAAAGAAACTTACGATTCATTTCCTTGCGATGAGCGGCTCCGATGTGGCCGAACCGTTAGCGAAATTTTATATGCAATGTTGGAAAGATGTCGGATTGGACGTTCAATTAGTCGACGGACGCTTAGCGGAGTTTAACTCGTTCTATGATATGGTTGAAAAAGACGACCCGAAAGTCGATGTGTTTGCTGCTGCTTGGGGAACAGGAACAGATGTTGACCCATACGGACTGTATGGACGAAACGTCATGTTCAACTACTCGCGTTGGGTGAACGAGAAAAATGATGAGCTACTCGAAAAAGGGCATTCGGAACAAGCGTTTGATAAAGAATACCGGAAAAAGATTTACAACGAATGGCAAGCATTAATGAACGAGGAAGTCCCGGTAATTCCGACACTATACCGTTCGGCGCTTTATGCAGTAAACAATCGGGTGAAAAACTTCACGGTCGATCCAAGCTCGCAGTTGACGTGGAAAGATGTCGGTGTGACAGCAGAAAAACCAGAAGTAGAATAATAAATGAAGGGGCGGTTCGAGAAAAGAACCGCTCTGTTCATTTATCTAGCGTGTGACACTAGGTTATCAATTTTATTAAAATCATCAAATAACGATAAAGATTTTCATAAAATTGTTTATCAGTCCATGCCATTTATGCGACATGTACTCTGATCCATGCCAAACGCCTTTGCGAATACTTTCTCATCATTTCGCAATATGATTAAGAACATATTGTCAAATCAAAAATAACTGTTTTCACAAAAAAATTTAATTATTCCGTTAATCTTATTTATCTATATTTTATTTTTCTCTTTATGTTAGTTCGAACTGGTGGATTATGAACGAAGAGAAAAATATTTTTTAATTTTTATTTGCAAAATGCAAATAATAACGTATAATAAAGCCAAGAGGTGAGGAAATGGAAAATGTTCGCGAACTATTCCACACGATGACAAAACGTCTCGGGTTGTTAGACCGAAATTGTTGCACTGTTGGTGGGGTTGAATTATCGCTTGTGCAAAGCTATATTTTATACGAAATTGACCGAATGAACGAACCATCGATGCAACAAGTGGCTGATGCGTTAGCGATCGATATTACAACATTTAGCCGGCAAATTCAAACGCTTGTCAAAATGAACTTAGTGAAAAAAACACCTTATTCCCAAGACCGACGCGTCTATATTTTATCGTTAACGCCCGAAGGAAAATACGTCACAGCAAAAATTGACGCAGAAGTGAACGAATATTTAGGTGAAGTATTTTCGCATATGAGCGAGTTTGAACGTGAAACGGTTCTTCGCTCCATTCGGTTGTTGAACGAATGCATGGCGAAATCAACAGTCTGTTGCAAACCGTTGTTTTAAGGCAAGAGAAATCTTGCCTATTGCTTGAACAAATACTTGCATTTTGCAAATAAAGGGGAGAATTCGTTTGGAAACGATACAATCGTTTTTCTTTTTAGCGTTAGAGCTTACGTTGCTTTTTCTCGCTATTTCGTTTTTTATTCAATTCATTGAGGGATACATTCCTTACGATCGCATGCAACAGCTGTTGGCAGAGCGCCATCCGCTCATTGGCGCAATCATTGCTGTCATGTTTGCATTTGTGACTCCATTTTGTTCATGTTCGACCATCCCGGTCGTCGTGTCGCTCTTAAACAAAAACGTTCGGTTCGGGCTTGTCATGATTTTTTTGTTCGCTTCTCCTGTACTTGACCCGACGATTTTAACGATAATGACCGCATTGCTTGGCATCAAAGTAGCCGCCGTATATACACTATTGACGGCGATACTTTCGATTCTCATCGGTTTTATGCTAGAAGTGTTCGGATTTGAACGTGCAGTCAAACGCGTGATTGTGAAAGGAAACGTGGATATCGGGAAAAAACGGACGTTCAAAGAAGCGTGGCATGAGACGCTTCATCTCATGAAAACGGTATATCCGTATTTATTGTTAGGAGCCGGAATTGGCGCATTCATCCATGGCGTTGTGCCGACGGAATGGATTTCAACCTATATGGGAGGTGATACATGGTGGCTTGTTCCGCTTGCGGCAATCATCGGCATTCCTCTATACATCCGTCTCTCTACGATGATACCTATTTCGCAAATGCTTCTTGCGAAAGGGATGGCGCTCGGTCCGATGATGGCGCTTATGATTAGCTCCGCGGGCGCAAGCTTACCAGAGATTACACTACTGCATAGCATTTTTCATAAGAAACTCGTTTGGGCGTTCATCGCCTCGGTCATCTCGATGGCGACCTTATCAGGATTTTTGTTTTACATCATATAAATGGAGGAGATTCATATGTTTAAAAAATTATTTGAGCAAAAAGAAAAAGATTGTTGCAATGTGCAAATCATTGAGGTCAAAGACGACGCATGTTGCGAGGAGAAAGAAGATTGTTGTGAAGAAAAGGAAGATTGCTGCGAAGAGAAAGAGAACAAACAAACATGTTGCTAGCACCAGAGCACCAGGGGAGCCTGGTGCTTTTTGCATGTTATACATGTGACAGGATTTTTAGTGAGGATGACGAAGTAAGGGAGAAAATCGTGTTTTTATTTGGAAGATAAGCGGTCAAAAAAGGGATGAGGTTTGTTTAACAACCCAGAGAAAAAGTTCACTTCTCTCGTGAACTTTTTCTTGGTAACATACTTTCTTAACACCTTGATACAATTTGAAAATTGTATAACGTGGTTATTCCAATATAATCGAAATGAAGAATTCCCGTGGAGACTTGGAATCTATCGAGTGACGTTAATTTACGAAGGGACAACCTATTACACATTTTTTGGTTTGAACCCTATACATTTAAATAAGCAACAAGTTACACGTATTCATAATTTCCTAAAATAGGAACTAGACAGTTTGTGTTACGATTTAGTGTTTTCTAATCATTCTCAATCGATTGATCATTTTTTAGATGAACGCACAGAATGGTATTTTATTTATACAAAATGGCTAAAAAGACATGAAGATTTAATATATCAATTGTTAATGCAATTGTGCCGAAATGTAAAAGGTTATACTAAAACAACATACCTAGAACAACCGATGATAAGAAAGCAGGATCATAAAACTACACGTTGGCAATACACAACAAAAGGTATTTCTGTGAATAAGGGAAACCATCCAATGATTTTTTACCTAAACAAACAAAAAGAATTAGATATTAATACAGCTGAGAATCGATGGGTTAAAAACACTATGGTTTCATGGGCTTCGTTAATTAAAGAAGCTGTGCGTCAAATGCAACAGAAATACAATGAACAAAAAAATAATATTGCAAAACTAGAACAGTTGCTGCAAGAGGAAAATGCAAATAAAGAAGCGACGTAATATTGCTTTATCAGTAAAAGAAGCTTATCAGACTCGTATAACAGATTTATCTCGAAAGAAAAAGAATCAGAGAAATTTGCACAATATTTGTATATGTCTATTAACATCGCCCAAAGAGTATATTACCAATTTTCATATGTATTAACGCAAACAGACTACCGGTTCATTGAACGAGGAACAAAGCGTCCGGTTATAAAAGATTATACCGCTCATCTTTTCATAGATCTGTTTGAGAAAGGACAGATAAAACTTAGAGGTTTGGAAAATAAAGGGAATACTCTTGTGCCTGTCTTAAAACCAACATGGCAGTTATTCGAGTTATATGTTTTATTCAATGTTATTAGAATATTTAAAGAAATCGGTTATACTCTGAAAACAAATTTACAAGATCAGTTTACACCAAAACGCGAATTTATTGGTGCATTTGATGACGGGGAATTCTTTGTATTGGAAAATGAAACATCGTTTATTGAAATTTGGTATGAGAAACAAGTAACTATTATCGAAATTGCAGAAAAACAAGGAGAAGCATTTTGGGTAGATGATCGTAGTGGCGTTGTTTGTCCTGATATTCGAGTGGGTTACTACAAAAAAATGAAAAAGATGAGGAATTTATGGGCTCTCTAATAATTGAATGTAAACATAGGAAGTTGAGAGATTTGTATCTTCCAAACAGTTACTCGAGTACAGAAGCACAGCTTGGCAAATACCGAAATATCTTATATATTTAAGAGAAAATGCTAATCAAGACTTAAGAGAGCGCTCTGCTGTAAATCATGTACTCTGTGTTTTTTCAGGTACGAAAGAAGATCCACTCGAAACTAAGGGGAGAAGAGGAAAATTTTATAGACTTTTTCCTTCTTTAAGTGACGATGAGCTAAATATAATTGGTTATGACATGCTTAAAGAAGAAGTTGTACAATGGGTACAAGCAACCCAAGCTCGACAGTTTTTTTGATGCTGTGGCTGTCATGCCTGAGGCAAGGTTGTGCAAAAATTCACCGCCATATTGTGTATTTTTTACTTACCAAATACATCCACGGAATGGAGAAACTCTTTATTGGGTGATAGACTAAAGAAAATTTATCTTTTCCCATTGCAAATGCTTTTGAAAGTAAGTAAAGTTTCACGAAAATAATGGCAATTTTTTTAGAATGGCTCATATATTCCATATGGGGGAACATGCTATAGAAGAGGAAGGAGAGTAGGAATTCATGGCTAATTGGGAAGCCTTTAGGGTATCAGATGTTGTGAAAAAAATTTCAGATGAAGAGTTTGTATTACCTGTGATCCAAAGAAGGATGGTTTGGAATGAAGAAAAAATGGAACTGCTATTTGATACTTTGTTAAAAGGGAATTCTTTTGGAGGGATTATTTGTATTGAGGAAGAAAAAGGATCTGAACCGCTTTTTGCATTCCGACCTTTTTCGAAAGATGGTCAGCCTCTTGATTCAGTACAGCGGGAACTTTTAAATAAAGGTCATATGCTTGTGATAGATGGTCAGCAAAGGCTGCAAACTTTTTACATTGGTTTGCTTGGTAGCTATGAAGGGCGGCAAATGTATTTTGATTTGTTTAGTGATTTTGCTAACTTAGAATACTCGTTTAAATTTGAAAATGACGAGTCTAAATTACCTAAATACGATCGGGAAAAAGCAGGAATTAAAGAACATATGTGGTATAGTGCAAAGGATCTTTTTAAAAGGTTGAAGGAAACACAAGATGAGGATCAAGTAGCGGATGAGATTATACGCTTGAAAAATATAGTGGATGAAACGGAAAAGAACCATGTATTTCGAAATGTACGAGTGTTTTATAAAAATATTTTTTCTGCTACGAATATCGGCGTGTCAAAAATTACGGTCAATAAATCCTTAAATTTGAACGAAAATCGGCAGAGAGTGGTCGAACTATTTAGAAGACTAAACGATGGTGGAACAAAACTATCTTCATACGATTTAGTGGCTTCCATTCTGAAAGGTTTCGACTGGAAAATGGAAAGATTTTTAGATGGTATTTTAAAAGAAAACGATGACATTGGTTTAACACAAGATACGTTAATTAATTTGCTGTTCGTTTTGCGTGATACGCCAATGAAGCAAATGACCGAGATTAGTATAGAAGATGCCGAATTTGCGACTAAGCATTTTTCAAGAATACAACAAACAATCAAGCTGTTAAAGAACTTTTTGAAAGCAGCTGGACTTTATAACTATTATTTAAAAGAGAAAAACCGATCTTTTATCCCTTTGTATTTCATCGCTTATAATATTTTTTATAGAACTCCATTGGAGCAACCGCTAGATGAAAAAATGTTCGATACTTTCGATACAAATAATGGTGATTTCAAAAAAATGCGTGAGTGGTTGTACAAATCTTTATTAAACGGCGTATTTAGCAGAGGGTGTGGATGGATTCCTTATAAAACAGGGGTTCGAAAAATATCTAATGTTGTTAGAGAGCATAAACTAAAAGATTTTCCTGCAGATGAGTTGTTTAAGATATACAGGGATCATCCATTGCGTTTTTACGAAATTCATACTGCCCATTTAAACGAATTTGACAAAGAGATTGTGTTCCATATGATTTATGACGAACTACCGAATATTCGCGAGAATGATATAGACCATATACATCCTGTGAATATCTTGAAATCTTATGGGTACGATGAATACGAGATAAATCGTGTGGGAAATTATCAACTACTTGATAACGTGACAAATAGATTTGTGAAAAGCGGAAAACCTTTAATTCAATGGATAAAGAATGACGTGAGTGATAAAGACGCTTATTTACGCAGGCATTTAATACCTGCCGATGAAACTTTGTGGGAAGCATCTAATTACAGAGATTTTCTAAAAGCTCGGGAAGAACTGATCGTATCAAAAATTAAGGAAAGGCTTTCTTTGTAATTGTACGATGCCGTTATTCCCCAAGGATTGTCGAGATTTGTAGAAGCAGAGAGTGATAGTTTTTCTCTCTGCTTTTCCATTTAACATCGCTACTTTTGTCGAAAATATGCAACAAAACAGAAAGCGAGGTGCATATATGGCGGTTGACCATGATCGGTTGTTTAAGGAGCTGATTACGACGTTTTTTGAAGAGTTTCTTCTTCTCTTTTTCCCGCATGTGCATGAGCATATTGACTTTCAGCACATGTCGTTTTTGTCAGAGGAATTGTTCACCGATGTGCCGGCAGGGGAGAAGTATCGCGTCGGTCTGCTTGTTCAGACGAATTTGAAAGGAGAGGATAGCTTCATTATCGTCCATATCGAAAACCAAAGCTACGTGCAGCCATTGTTTCCCGAACGGATGTTTATTTACTTTAGCCGCTTGTTTGAAAAATACCGAAAGCGCATGTTGCCGATTGCGGTATTTAGCTACGACTCTCTTCGCAATGAGCCCTCCTCGTTTACGCTCCAATTTCCATTTTTCGATGTGCTTCAATTTCGATTTCTTACTGTTGAGTTGCGCAAACAAAACTGGCGTGATTACATTCGCCACGACAACCCAATCGCCGCTGCGTTGTTAAGCAAAATGGGGTATACTGAAAGTGAACGAATAGAGTTAAAGAAGCAGTTTTTACGAATGATTGTGCGCATGGAATTAGACGAAGCAAAGCAGCGATTATTAATCGGCTTTTTTGAAACATATGTGAACCTGTCGGATGAGGAAGAACAACAGTTGCGAAACGAGGTGAATGAAATGGAAACGAAAGAAAAAGAACAAGTGTTAGAGTTAATTATTTCATATGAGAAAAAAGCGTTAGAAAAAGGCTTGAAAGAAGGAGTGGAACGAGGGGTTACAACAAGGATTACAACAAGGTCTGCAGCAAGAAAAACGCCAGATCGCGAAAAAGATGCTCGCGAAAGGCTACGACGTACAGACAATCCATGAACTGACGGAGTTGCCTTTGAAAGAGATTGAGAAGCTAAAATGATATTTTGTGTTGTGCCTGTTGCCTGTAGAACAAAGAGCAAAAACGTGGGGACGAAGAAATACCAGTGAAGATAGTTGGAAAAGAGATAAAAGAATAATTTAAGGAAACGCTCAGGTGTGTCTTGAGCGTTTTTTATTTGAGAATGTTTTTATTATAAGTATTTTTTAAATTTTTGAATTTAAAGACAATTTTATTGATTTTGCTTCTGTATAGAAACATAATTATTTTAAATATGAAAATTCGGAATATAAATTCCGTTATTCGGAACAAAGGGAGATGTTTTATGAACAAAACAGTGATCAAAACGCTCGAACTATTGCAGTTGTTTATGACATATGAATGGTTGACACTACAAGAAATGGTAAAGTTGATGAAACTGCCAAAAACAACGGTTTTTCGAATGGTTCAGTCGTTGGAGATAAGCGGCTTTTTAAAAAAAGATGAGGAAGCCTATGAGCTTGGATTGTCCTTATTGCAGTTGGGATGTTTAGTTGCAGAGCGATTGGATGTTCGAAAAGTAGCACTGCCGATTATGAAGAAATTAAAAGAAGAAACGAATGAAGCAGTGAACTTAGTTGTTAAGGATGGTGATGAGGCAATTTATGTAGAAAAAGTAGAAACGTCAGAGCCGATTCGAGTGTATACAAGGGTAGGAAGAAGGGCACCTCTTTATGCTGGAGCTTGTCCACGCGTGTTACTTGCTTTCATGCCAAGTGAAGAGCAAAAGAAATATATTGATCGTGTCAAGTTGATCCCAATTGCCTCAAAAACGATTGTTGATCGTGAGCAATTAAAGACTGTGATAAATGAGGCAAAGAAAAAAGGATATACGGTGAGTCATTCGGAATTAGCCGACTATTCTTCTGCTGTTGCTGTTCAGATTTTTAATCACGAAGGAAAGGTTGTAGCAGAATTAAGTGTCGTCGGACCGGAAAATCGCTTTCAGCCTTCTTACATTCAACAATTAGTTCCAAAATTAAAGTATGCTGCAGAACAAATTTCAAAAGCACTTGGTTTTATTGGGGGAAAAAATGTTGAATTATGAGTTTATACCGCTTAGTGAGAATGCGCTAATTATTAAGTTTGGCGACCAAATTAATTACGACATTCATCGACGAGTTCGTCAATTTATTAATTATTTTACAGATCATCATATAGAAGGAATTATTGAAGTTGTTCCTGCTTATACAACGGTTACCGTCTATTATGATCCGATCCAGTTTGTAAAGAATCTAAACCGAAAAACGCATATCGAGGTTCTTCCTTTTGAAAGAGTTTGTACCGTATTAAAAAATGTTCTTTCGTCACTACAATCCACCCATATTCCTCAAGGAAATGAAGTTGTGATTCCGGTTTGTTATGGAGGGGAGTTTGGACCTGATTTAGAAGAAGTGGCTAAAAAAAATGAATTGACACTTGAAGAAGTAGTGAATATTCATACGAACGGTCATTACGTTGTGCATATGATTGGATTTGCGCCTGGATTTGCTTATTTAGGTGGTATGTCAGAAAGGATTGCTACGCCGCGAAAACAATCGCCACGATTGCGTATTCCAGCAGGTTCTGTGGGCATCGCCGGTATGCAAACAGGAATATATCCGATTGAAAGCCCAGGGGGGTGGCAACTCATCGGGAGAACACCGCTCCAATTGTTCCGCCCCCACCATCCTCAACCAAGTTTATTACAAGTTGGGGATCGCGTTCGCTTTCAACCGATAACGCGGGAAGAATATAAGCAGCTTCAGGAGGAGAACAATGAGTATTCGTGTGATTCGTAGTGGTTTACTAACGACGGTTCAAGATTTAGGTCGATTCGGTTTTCAAAAGGATGGCGTCACTGTGGGCGGCGCTATGGATCAATTTGCGCATCGTATCGCTAACATTCTTGTCGGAAATGAGGAATCCGAAGGCACGCTCGAGATGACATTCATTGGTCCAACGCTTTCTTTTGAGGAAGATGCATTAGTTGCGATATGTGGCGGGGAGTTTGAAGCGAGCATCGATGGGCAAGAAGTGCCCCTATGGCGCCCTGTTTTCGTTAAACAGGGGAGTATACTTACGATCGGTCATTGTCGTGCAGGATGTCGAGCATATTTAGCTGTGTCTGGAGGTTTTCATATTCCTAAGATAATGAACAGTCAATCAACGTATTTACTTGCACGTATCGGTGGTTTTCAAGGAAGAGCGTTACAAAAAGACGATGTGCTTTTACTTCGAGAATCGAGGCGAAAGTTTGAGCTGTTGCGATTACATAAGAAAAAAACATCCCTTCCTTTTATAACGATGAGTTGGGGAATTTCATTTCAGTTTCGTGCATATTTTTATAAATCTCCAAAAACGATTCGCGTCATTCAGGGGGCACAATTTGCTCATTTTACGACACAAAGCCAAAAACGTTTTTTCACTCAACCATATGAAGTCACCCCTCAATCGAATCGAATGGGTTATCGTTTAGAAGGACCTTTGCTTCAAAGAAAACATTCAGCAGAAATGGTTTCGGAAGCGGTTACGTTCGGCACAATTCAAGTGCCGAACGAAGGAAAGCCAATTATATTAATGGCAGATCGTCAAACGACAGGAGGGTATCCGAAAATCGCGCAAGTCATTGCCGTTGATTTACCCATTTTAGCACAAACCAAACCAGGAGAGCAGATTGTATTTCACGACATTTCATTTGAGGAAGCGCAACGATTATATATTCAACATGAGCTTAGCATGAAGCAATGCGAAAAAGTAATGATGTCGAAAATGGGAGGATAAAGATGTACCGCATCGATCTGAATTGTGATATGGGAGAAAGTTTTGGAGTATATCGAATGGGAAACGATGAGGAGATTTTGAATTACGTGACATCAGCGAATATTGCTTGCGGGTTTCATGCGGGAGATCCATCTACGATGCGAAAGACGGTTCAGTTGGCGTTTGAAAAGGGGGTGAGTATTGGTGCACACCCGGGGTTGCCTGATTTAATTGGATTTGGAAGAAGAAATATGGCAATTACTCCGGAAGAAGTGTATGATCTCGTCGTTTATCAAGTGGGGGCGTTATATGGTTTTGTAAAGGCTGCTGGTGGAAAGATGCAACATGTGAAACCGCACGGAGCTTTGTACAACATGGCTGCAAAAGACTGTGCACTTTCAGAAGCGATTGCAAAAGCAGTGTATGACATTGATCCATCATTAGTATTGTTTGGATTAGCAGGAAGTGAACTAATTAAGGCGGGAGATCGTATAGGCTTAAAAACAGCAAATGAAGTGTTTGCTGATCGGACATATGAGCAGGATGGTTCGTTAACACCACGACATAAACCTAACGCCTTAATTCATGACGAACAAGAAGCTATACAGCAAGTGATTCGAATGGTAAAAGAGGGAAAATTGCGGTCACAACAAGGAACTGATGTGGAAATCAAGGCAGATACGATTTGTATTCACGGTGATGGGGTACACGCGTTAACATTTGCTAAAAAAATTTTTGAAGCGTTAAAAAAAGAAGGCATTGTTATTAAATCTTTATTTTAAATCGAGGTAACGAGTTTTCCACTCCTTCCTTTGTTTCAGATCATTGTGTACGCTGTTACGTCGATTATCTTGTCAACAGTGAAGACGGTAAGTTTTTTATGGTCATGTGCATGAAAAAAGGAAAGGGATATATTTATAATATCGTCGAATGTTAGGAGGAGAAAACGTGACGTTATTTCAAGTGTTTGTGTACGGGACATTGCTTCAAGGAGAGCAAAATCATCATGTTGTTGCTCCGTACGTCACACATATAGAAACAGGTGCTGTATGCGGTTGGCTTCATAGCGTTGCCGACTTGTATCCAGCTTTAGTGCTCGATTCATCTGCCCCTCCAGTAGAAGGCGAATGGTTGACGGTAAACGAAAAAGGACTACAGGCGATGGATCGGCTTGAAGGATATTATGGGGAGGGAAAACGTAATGATTATGAGCGAGTATTTGTGACAGATGTAGATGGAAAAAAGGCAGGATTTGTGTACGTATACTCAAGCGAACGGGCGAGACATTTACCACGAATAGGCACTTCGTGGAGAGCATACAAGCAGTCATATGAGCGTGGCTTCAAGTGATCATGTTTTAAGTCCAGTGTTTTTTATCGCGACGCAGCTCGATTGCGTTAACGGCGCGTGCAGAAGGGAAGTTTTTGCGTAATTACTTCCCAATTATTGATAGCTGTCGCCTTCGTCCGTCATCTGATCCGAACAAACAAATTATGACGCAAGAAAAGTGAATTCATCACGCCTATTATATGCAAAAAAATAGTTTTCTCTTGGAAATATAAATAGAGCATGTTATGAAAAAATCAAGTACAACTTTATGAAGTTCAGAGATAGGCTTCTTAAAATTTCGGAAAGGGCGGTTGCTCGAAATATCATCCATAAAGTGAGGGGAACAACCATCATGATGGTGAATCGAGTGGAAAGGCATATGATTTGCGCCGCTCATCCCTATTATCCGATGCTCGACGAGTATTGTTTTCGATCAAAAAATTTGTACAACTTCGCCAACTATCAAGTGAGGCAAACGTTTTTCCAATACGGCACGTATCTTTCTTACAACGAGCTAGACAAGCTGCTTAAAACAGAAGGGATGGATGCAGACTATCGGGCGATGCCAATGGCTCAATCCGCCCAACAAACGTTAAGAATGTTGCATCAAAATTGGAAGTCATTTCGATGAAAGATTGGGCAAAAAACAAAGAAAAATATACAGGCAGACCGAAACCGCCCAAATATCTCAAAAAAGACGGACGGTATGTACTTGTGCTAATGAATCAATCATGCAAAGTCGTCGATGATCATATGACGTTTCCTGCCTGTTTTCAAGGGTTTCGGTTAAGGACAAACATGAAAGGGAAGCTTCAACAAGTCCGATTTATTCCTAAACACCGCCATATCATCGTCGAAGTCGTTTACAAAATCCGTGTTCCAGCGCAAAAACAGGATAACAACAGATACATCAGTATTGATTTAGGTTTAGATAACTTCGCAACCATTGTTAACAATGTGGACAAACAACCGATCGTCATCAATGGTAAAGGTCTAAAATCCGTCAATCAATACTACAACAAACAGATGAGCCACTATCGCAAAGTAGCGAAACAGATGAATGGACTTGATTGGACAAAACGAATGAGCAAAATGACAGAAAAACGAAACCGCATCGTGGAAAACTTTATGCACCAAGCGAGTGCCTTTGTCATGAAACATGCGTTGTCTTTGAACTGCGATACGATTGTAGTGGGGATGAATAAAGATTGGAAGCGTGAATTTAATCTCAGAAAGCGCACAAATCAAGCGTTCGTTCACATTCCGTATCAAACGTTTCTTCATCAGTTGCAGTACAAAGCAAAACAGCATGGGATTCGTGTCATCGTGACAGAAGAAAGCTATACATCCAAATGCAGTTTTTTAGACATGGAAGAAATGAAGAAACAAAAACAATACAAAGGAAAACGAATCAAGCGTGGACTGTTTCAATCTGAAAACGGAACGCTCATCCACGCAGATGTCAATGGAGCATACAACATCATGAGAAAAGTATTCCCAAAGGCGTTCGCCAATGGGATAGCGGGTGTGGGGTTACACCCCATCCGAGTACATGTCGCTTAAACGACGTGGACTGATAAACAACTTTATTAAAATTTACCATATATTTTATAGGTTTTAATAAAATTGATAACCTATAAGTAACTATCTACAATAGGGGGAATAAGAAATGAAAAACTTTTTTAGGAATCATCCGATACTATTTGCGATCTTTATTTTGATTGCATCGCGAATTGTAGGTTTGGGGGTAGTGAGCTTAATTAAATTGTTTCAACCAGACATCGATATCATAAAAGAACTTGGTTGGCTTATCCAAATGCTTTTCGCTACCACTTCGGTTGCACTTGTTTATTGGTCAGGAGACATGAAAGGTAATGGTTTAACTAAGCCTGTATCCAAAAAAGAATGGTTATTATGGATACCGCCGCTCGTTCTTCCAATTTACATTTTGATTATTCTTGGCTTTAATGTAAATGGATTTTCAAGCATTTTCGTTTTAATGATTTCGGCGTTGTGCGTAGCGATAAACGAAGAAATTGTATTTAGGGGGGTATTGATAAAAGGCTTCCTTCGCTTTGGTACAAAAATCACGCTTTTTGTACCTTCTATCATTTTTGGTCTTATTCATTTAGGGAATATTTTAGTTGGCGGAGATATAAAATTCGGTATATTTCAAGCCCTTTGGACAACAGCCGCAGGAATAGCCTATACAGCTTTGGTTCTTCGAAACAAAAGCATTTTACCTGCTATTGCGTTTCACTTTATATTAGATACTACAGAGTATTTCGCAACAGGTGAAAATGGTGTACATGAACTTGAATTTTCAACAATGACTTTAACAATTTTCTTATTCTTGACCATTTTATTTGCTATTTATGGTTTGATTATGTATAAAAGTAACCGTCACACTCTTCCCATCTAGTTTTGCCCTTACATCCATGTAACCATTTCTTTTGATACAGTGTCTGTCACGCCTCGAAGTAATAACTCTAAATCATAGCGTTGAGAGCGTGCAGTTTTTGTTCTAGAAGCTTATATGTTTCTTGTTCTCTAATTCGATTGTTCATTTGAGTAATTTGTTGTAAATGTTTTTTCAATGCTTTTACAAAATCATGAGCGAATTTCGTTTTATCATAAAAAAGAAAGAACTCTACACGATCATTTGTAACATTTACAGCTTCAATTTTGATTTCGCGTCCTTTCACGATGAAAAAGTAATCATAGGCAGAACCAAAGCCGGAGATACGGAATGTTTTATTCTCTTTATTAGCGATCATATCTATCACACTAGCAGCTATACTTAACAAAGCTGTGCCGTAAAGCGTTGCAATATTGATCGTCATTTGCTCAATACCGTTATGAACAATCATATACATTTCGCAACTAAAAAAGCTATTGAGGTTCTCACTTTTGAGCGTCTCTTTCCAGTCATCTTCCCAGTCTTCTAATAAAATTTTGATAGACATGTGTACCCTCCGTAACTCTTTTTACTTTTTCGCTACTGCCCTATCTGTAGAGTTTAATTACCACTATATTTTCTGTTATTGGAACAATTTTTTTACTTATGCGCTGATTATTCAGAGTTAAATCAGTAAAATAGAAAGAAGTTTTGTACGCCTAAAGGTTATCGAATTTTCACCAAAACAGAGAGCCACGCCTCTCTGTTTTTTTCATTCCCAAAGCAGGAATCTCCTCGCTTTTATCGAAAATACACAACAAAACAGAAAGCGAGGTGTATATATGTCCATTGACCATGATCGGTTGTTTAAAGAGTTGATTACAACATTTTTTGAAGAGTTTCTTCTTCTCTTTTTCCCGCATGTGCATGAGCATATCGACTTTCAGCACGTGTCGTTTTTATCGGAGGAGCTGTTTACGGATGTGACGGCGGGGGAGAAGTATCGCGTCGATTTGCTTGTTGAGACGAAGTTGAAAGGGGAGGATAGCCTTATTATCGTCCATATCGAAAATCAAAGCTACGTGCAGCCATCGTTTCCCGAACGAATGTTTATTTACTTTAGCCGCTTGTTTGAAAAATACCGAAAGCGCATGTTGCCGATTGCGGTATTTAGCTATGATTCTCTTCGACATGAGCCTTCATCGTTTACGCTCCAATTTCCTTTTTTCGATGTGCTTCATTTTTAATTTCTTACTGTTGAGTTACGCAAACAAAACTGGCGTGATTACATTCGCCACGACAACCCAATTGCCGCTGCGTTGTTAAGTAAAATGGGGTATACTGAAAGTGAACGGGTAGAACTAAAAAAGCAGTTTTTACGCATGATCGTACGAATGGAATTAGACGAAGCAAAGCAGCGATTGTTAATCGGCTTTTTTGAAACATATGTGAAGCTGTCGGATGAGGAAGAACAACAATTGCGAAACGAGGTGAATGAAATGGAAACGAAAGAAAAGGAGAAAGTGCTGGAGTTAATTATTTCATATGAGAAAAAAGCGTTAGAAAAAGGCTTGAAAGAAGGCGTAGAACGAGGGTTGCAACAAGAAAAACGCCAGATTGCAAAAAAGATGCTAGCGAAAGGCTACGATGTACAGACGATTCATGAACTGACGGAGTTGTCTTTGGAGGAGATTGAGAAGCTGAAGTGATATGCTGTTTTAAATTTTTACCATTTCTCATCCACAGCGCATTTCTGTTTTTTTAGACGAGTGGAAAGAAGATTAGGAGAGATGAAAAAGCTTGAGGAATAGCTTAGGCGGTGCATGTTCGCACCGCCTATTTGTCAATTGTTGCGATAGTCTAATAATCGTTCATCGCTCGAGAAAGCAATGTCAATGTCGCGATCGTGGCGAGTGTGTTTTGTTGTTGGTGGTTCGAACAAATAAATGAACCGCATTTGTTAACCGTTTGCCTATGATTTGTTCTATGCCTCTATCCGTTTTTGCTTATGCTTGTCACATTTTCATTCAGCGAAATGTTTGCTTTTCTTTGTTTCTTCCTTTTCAATAAAGTTATATGATTTTTTGGCGTATGAATATATTGGAATGTTATCGTGATGTTATCGTGAATAGGAGAGAAGCGGATGAAGATTCGATCAATTGAACCGACACCAAGCCCCAATACGATGAAAGTGTTGCTTGATGAAGAGCTTCCATTCGGAACAAGCTACAACTATAAGCCAACGCAGGCTGAACAAGCTCCTGAAATCATTAAGCAGTTATTGAAAATCGAAGGGGTGAAAGGCATTTACCATGTCGCTGACTTTTTAGCTGTGGAACGGCATGCGAAATATGATTGGAAACCGATCTTAACAAAGGTTCGCGAAGTGTTTGGTGAACAGGTGGAACAGCTTCAAGAAAATAGGGCAGTGCACACCGATCATTTCGGCGAAGTAAAAGTGTATGTGCAAATGCTTTATGGCTTACCAATGCAAGTGAAGTTAACGGACGGTCACGAAGAGAGACGAGTGGGGTTGCCGCAACCGTTTGTCGATGCGGTGCTAGAAGCGCAAAAACATGCGGGGAATATTGTCGTGGAGCGGAAATGGGTCGAAAAGGGCGTTCGGTACGGAACATTTGAAGAAATCGGCGCTGAAATTGTCGAGGAGTTGTCTGCTGCTTATCCGCCAGAACGGCTCGAGCGATTTGTACACATGTTTAAACAAGGCGAGCAGTCGAAAACGCAAAAACGAACAAGCGTTCAAGTGACCGAACAAATGCTAGATGATCCAGATTGGACGAAACGATATGCAGCGTTGGAACAGATGGTAGAGCCGACGGAAAACGATTTGTCCGTATTGGCAAAGGCGTTAAAAGATGAGAAAGTGGCGATTCGCCGTTTAGCGACTGCTTACTTAGGAATGATTGGTGGAAAAAGCGTACTTCCGTATTTGTATGAAGCACTAAAAGATCCAGCCGTTTCTGTGCGGCGTACCGCTGGTGACTGTTTATCTGACATTGGTGACGTTGAATCGATCCCTGTTATGGTCGAAGCACTAAAAGATGCAAGCAAGTTAGTTCGCTGGCGTGCAGCGATGTTTTTATATGAAAATGGAGATGAAACCGTCCTGCCTGCTTTAAAAGCGGCCGAAAACGATCCGGAATTTGAAGTAAGCATGCAAGTAAAAATGGCCATCGAACGAATCGAAGGTGGCGAAGAGGCGAAAGGATCTGTTTGGAAGCAAATGACGGAGAGTAGAAAGAGAGAGGAAGGGAAATATTGAGCCACCCTTAGAATGTTGAAAAGAAGATAGAGAGGAGAAGCAGCATGAACATTGTTATCAAACGGCTCGATCATATACAAATTTGCATCCCAATCGGTGCAGAGGACGAAGTGCGGGCTTTTTATACGGGCGTGCTCGGTTTTACCGAAATTGAAAAACCGGAAACGCTGAAAGCAAACGGCGGGCTTTGGTATAAAATTGGCGATATTGAATTGCATATCGGTGTTGAAAACCGCGAAGGATATCGAAGCAAAAGCCATCCGGCGTTTGAAGTGGAAAATATCGAAGCAGTGCGGCGCTACTTGGAAGAAAAGGGAGTATTGACACAAGACGAAAAAACCATTCCAGGTGTGACTCGCTTCTCCTTTCACGATCCGTTTCACAACCGAATAGAATTTTTGGAGAAACAGCAATAAAAGCGTGGGCAACAGTCTTCGTTTGACTTTGTTGACAATAAATTGAGACAGAAGTGGAGAAAACTTCTGTCTTTTTTTGCTTTTGTGACAAAATTCGACATTGTTTTTCTTCGTTTTTGTGTAAGATAAGGGTAGTCATTTTAGTTGAGGATTAATTTTTTCATTCCTGCTTTTTATTATGACAATAAGTGCATTTGGACTGATTTATGTTATACGGAGAGAACGGGACTATTGTCCAAAATGTGGTGGAAAGCTACTGGATTTTTATGTTGATCGCAATCAAAGAGCGTTTGCCGACGGAGAGTTAGAGGCGTTTAAAGTTTTACATCCAGAAGATCGTTCAACATTTCAGAAAGTGAAGTATTGCCGACAATGTCGGAAAGCATATCGGCGTATACATTAATTATGGATTTACTGCGTAACAAAAATAAAAAGAGAAACATGATGCGAATACGCAAATGCGCTAGAGCAGTAATCGTCAATGAATGTCATGAAATTCTTCTTCAAAAATTTGAATTTTCGGATGTCGTAGGAAACGTCGTGTTATGGGTAACGCCTGGCGGTGGCGTCAAGGAAAATGAAACTCCAATCGAAGCTTTAAAAAGAGAATTGCGTGAAGAACTTAACATTGCTGTTGACATTCATGGTGATCCATTATTTGACATTGATATACTCATTGAAGGAAAAAACGGTTCTTTTATAAGCCGTGAGATTTACTATAAGATAACGACTCAATCTAATACTGTATTTTCTATGGAGAACATGACTGAAAAAGAGAAAAATACGTTTATGGATTTAAAGTGGTGGAGTAAAGCACAGTTGAAGAAACTCGAAAACTTTGCGCCACGTGAAATATTGAACTATTTTTAAGTTTATTATTAGTAGCTACCTCTTGTAAAAAAGTAACGAACTTTACCTTTCAATAATGTGGAGGAAAAATTGCATGTATCCGAATTATCGAATTTCTGTTGAAGTCATTGTATGGCACGATGAAAAAGTCCTTTTAACGAAACGCGCAGAGCATTGTAAGGTAGCTCCGAATGTATGGAACGTTCCGGCAGGAAAAATTAAATATGAAGAAATTGCAAGGTTTGTTTCGAGAAGCGAAAGAGGAAATTAATTTAGATGTAGAATTGTTAGAAGAGCTGTCTGTTCGGAACTTAAAAAGCAAAAGTGGAGATGAAGATATATATTGCGTTGTTTTTACGTATCTCGTCAAACCAAAAAATGATGATATTTCTTCTCTCACATTAAACGATGAACATTCCGAGTTCGCTTGGGTCGCGAAAGAAGATTTGAACGATCCAAAGTATGAAACGCTTCATGATGACATACGATACATTCTTTTAGAAAAAGTGTTCAACGAAAACAAGCGCTAGCACAAAAAGCACATCGTAATCATTGTTATTGCGATCGTTCGTGGAAGGCACATGTATTTTTGAACATGTATCGGCAAGGGGGATGGGGATGATTCGTAAATTGGGCGAAGCAGATCATGATGTTGTGTTTTCTTTTTTAAAGCAGGAGCCTTCATTGAATCTTTTTATTATTGGTGATATTGAAGCGTTCGGTTATGAGCAGGAATTTCAAGAGCTGTGGGGCGATTTTGATGAGAATGGTAGACTGAGAGCCGTATTGTTGCGATTTTATGATTCGTATATTCCTTATGCTCCGGGGGATTTTGATATTGACGGATTTGCGGAAGTGATGCGAAACGCTTCTCATCCTGTTCGTCTTTCGGGGAAAACGGAGCTTGTTGCAAAATTTGAACCCCTTTTATCACTCGGAAAAAAGCGAGTCACGTATTTTTGTGAATGTAACGAAATCACATTTCCAGAAGAGCAAAATCGTTATGAAATTAAGCAAGCAACGATCGATGATGTCGATCGCATACTTGGACTGCGTCGCCGCATCACGGAGTTTTCGGTACTGCCGTCATCGCGAGATATGCTTGTCAAATCGTTAGAAACAAATACAGGGCGTGTGTACTATATCGAGGAAGATGGTCGCATGGTGTCGTCTGTTGCAACAACTGCGGAAAATACGCTATCTGCGATGGTTGTCGGCGTGTGTACAGATCCGAATCGTCGCCACAAAGGATATGCAAGCGAAATCATGAAGCGCGTCATTCAAGATTACGTTCGCGCTGAAAAAACGTTATGCTTGTTTTATGACAATCCGAATGCGGGCCGTATTTATAAAAGACTTGGTTTTTATGATATCGGGATGTGGACGATGTACGGATAATTTTTGGATATAATATGGAAAACGTGAAGTTGACGGACTTCACGTTTTTCTTTTGTTGCATAGGTGAGCTATAATGAAGAGGTCAGATGAACCGAAGGGGAAGGATTGGTCGGTCATGCACATCATATTGTTTGATGGCGTTTGTCATTTTTGTAGTGCAACGGTTCGGTTTATTATTGAAAGAGACGAAAAAGCTTATTTTCGTTTTGCTTCGTTGCAAAGTGAAGCAGGTCAAGCGTTGCTTAAGAAATATCATATTCCTCAACAACTCGATAGTTTTGTATTCATCGATGAATCTACATACTATGTTAAATCTACTGCAGCGTTACGTGTATGCAAACATTTGCAAGGGTTTTGGAAGTACTTATATTGGTTTATTCTTATTCCTTTTCCTATTCGCGATCGAATATATGATTGGATCGCGAAAAATAGGTATCGTTGGTTCGGAAAGGCGAATTGTTGCTTTGTTCCGACAGAGGATATAAAAAAGCGCTTTTTATAGGGAAACGTTGTCAGTGAAGGAGGAAGAAATGATTCAAGGAGAAAATTTGTTGCTTGTAGCAAGTCTAGTTATGACATATTTGTTTTTTTATTATGGTGTGTTCGTTTTAAAAGCAGATCGACGCATGATGGATATGATTTTTAATAGTTCCTTGTATGGTTTGATCATATGGAAATTAAGCTACGGCATTGTACATCCGAACATGGTGCTAGCAAATCCGTTAACGCTTCTTTATTTTAACGGTGGCGTTGTTGGACTTGTTTTAGCTGGGGTATTCATTGTCGTGTATACATATTGGCAGTTGAAAAAACAACAAATTCCGTTCGATGCTTATATACGTGTAGCTAGCCCGATATATTTTGGATATTGGATTGTATTTCTCGTATGGAAGGGAAGTGGATTTCCAGAAAATCGCTTCATTTGGCTACAAGCTGTCGTCGCTGCTGTTTTTTTCATCGTCTCTTCACGTATAAAAACGACGAGAAAGCTATGGCAACTGCTTGTTTCGTTCCATATTCTCTTCTTCATCTTCTCATCTATATCGGATATGACAAAAGAAACAACTTCACAGCAATCGAGTTCGAACATTGGAATTGATGTAGGAGAGATTGCCCCTGATTTCGAGTTGATGACATTGCAGGGCGAAAAAATGAAGCTGTCTCAGTTTCGAGGAAAAAAAGTAGTTTTAAATTTCTGGGCATCATGGTGTCCTCCGTGCCGCGCGGAAATGCCAGAGATGCAACGATTTTATGAGCAGTATGGACAACATGTCGCGATTGTAGCGGTCAATTTGACGAATAAAGAAAAAAATCGTCACGTCGTCGAAATGTTCGTGAACAAAAAAGGATTGACGTTTGATATCATGCTTGATGAGAAAGGAACAGTTAGTAAAACATATAAAGTTATCACCATTCCGACTTCGTATATTATCGATGAAAAAGGGGTCATTCGAAGCAAACATGTCGGTCCACTTTCATACGATGCAATGAAACGAGCGATGTTGTCGGAATGATGTTGCGGTATCAAACATGGGCGAACAGCTGTTATATCTGTTCGCTCATTTGCTTTTGCGATTTTCTATTTGCCATTTGAGCATATAGTTCAGGAAAGCTGCAATGAGATACAATTGATTCAATTAATATTTGTTTCGTGTCTCTCTTTTGTAATTTCATATTCATTTGTAATCCGATCTGAAGTAACGGCAAATACAGGATAGCTGAGCGCAGATGCTTTTGTGATGGCATCACCGTATGGTAAATAGTTGTTAAATATCATATCAGGTGAAAGGGTATGTTTTAATGTATTGATCATATTCGTTTGTGTATGTTTTGGTTGGTTTCCGTACTCTCGAATGAAATTGAGGACGATGCCAATGAGTTTTGTATCGCTATATTCTTTTGAACTCGATTGAAATCTTTCGTTTAATTCATCTACTTTATTTTTAATTGCTGAAATACCATATGAAGAGAGACGATCAGGAATCGCGGGAATTAAATAGTAATCGCTTGCGTACAAGGCATTTTGCGTAATGTAATTTAAATTTGGCGGGCAATCGATAAAAATAAAATCATACTCATCATTAGAAGTGACAGCGCAGGAATCTCGTGGCTTCAGCCGTGGGAGGTTCAATTGTATGAGAAAGAGGGAAAGGTTATGACGGATTTTTTCTATAGCAATGTCATGATGATTGATAGGTTGGGATGGAAGTGCGTGCTGTTGATGGAAAATTTGTATATTGTCCAACTAGTTTGAACGGTTGTTTTATGTTATAATTGTTATAACAATTGTAACGAAGAGGTGAGCCATATGCTACATGCCGATCGGAAAGTGTTGAAAATAGGAAACTCACTAGGAGTTACTTTTCCTGTGGAATTCCTTCAAAAGCTTGATATCCATCAAGGTGACGAAGTACAGATGGAGTTTAAAGATAACCAAATTGTGATAAAGAAAAGTAACAAAGTGAACTTGCCAAAAGGCATTTCGAAAGACTTTTTTGACGTGTTAAATGAAACGCTCGAGGAGTATGACGAAACGATTAAGGGGCTTGTTGATCGGTGAGGTATTTAACAGTGGAGGAAATCATTGCGATAAACTTCTTCATTATTGAGAAATACTCGCCTCGTGAAATGAAAGGTGTAAAAGAACAATCATTATTGGAATCTGCCGTGTATCGTCCACAACAAAGCGTGTTTGGTGAAGATGCTTACCCCACTATTTTTGAAAAAGTAGCCGCATTGTTCGAGTCTTTGGCAAAAAACCATTGTTTCCATAACGCAAACAAACGAACAGCTTTTGTTGCTCTTATTCAATTTTTGAAATACAACGACTATCGACTTGTGATGCCACAAGATGAGGCAATTGAATTTGTTGTTGATGTAGTGAACCATCGATATTCCTTTAACGAAATTGTTGCTATAATTAAAGAATACACATTGAAGTGCTAGTTTTGGTATTCTGCGAAGTGAAATGAATGAGTTTTTATCTTTACAACATATAGGATTTTTAAAGTATTATTACCGCTAGCAGAAAATCATCACACATTTTAAAGCATTTAGGAGACACATAGGGCTATTTCGGAAGTTTTTTTGCTCGATTGAATAACGGAATCTTCTAACGACTAAAGTCGTGTCTTGCATACAAAAGGGTTTCTCGTGCACCTTCGCGCCAAAGTAATGGAAATAAGCATTTCTCAAAAAGAGGAATGCTTTTTATGTTTTAAAACAAAAAAATAAACTAAAACAATAATTATTTATTGTAAAACGATAAACAACGTATTAAAATGGAATGGAAATGATCGAAGTGAGGTGCTTGTTGTGAAACGAGAGACACTTTTTTTAAAAAGCGCTATTTTTATTATCGGTGCTCCCGTTGTTATGTTATGTGTATTTGTCTTGCCGAAGTTTCCTAACTTTTATGCCGAGTGGTTGCCGGAATTAGCGTATTTGCGCTATCCGATCACGATCTTTTTTTATGTTACCGCGATTCCGTTTTTCTTTGCGTTGTATCAAGCGTTCAACATTTTAACTTATATTGACAAAAACGAAGGGTTTTCCGATTTATCAGTAAAAGCGTTAAAGTATATAAAAAATTGTGCAACTGCCATTAGTTTGTTGTATATCGCAGGTATGCCGTTTTTTTATCTTACTGCTGATTTAGATGACGCCCCAGGGATTATCATCATCGGATTGATGGTTGTGTTTGGGGCGATGGTCGTCGCGGTTTTTGCCGCAGTGCTGCAGAAGCTTTTACAAAAGGCAATCGAGATCAAGTCGGAAAATGACTTAACCGTTTGAGGTGAATCACATGGCGATTATTGTGAATCTAGATGTCATGTTGGCGAAAAGGAAAATGAGCGTGACCGAGCTGTCAGAAAAAGTAGGAATAACGATGGCGAATTTATCAATCTTAAAAAACGGTAAAGCAAAAGCGATTCGGTTGTCGACGTTAGATGCCATTTGTAAAGCATTAGAATGCCAACCGGGAGATATTTTAGAATATCGAAGCGATGACGAAGTGTAACGGGAGGCAAAAGAGATGAGAGCGTTCATTCAACTCGTTCATTTTGGTTGGGAACAAGCGTTATCTTGCTTGTTTCCCGTTGTCATTTTTGCCTCGTTAGCCGTAACAAAAATGGTGTCGCTTCCTTTCTTACCGCGATATGATTGGCTGCTCATTATTTACCTTTTGATGCAATGGTGGATGGTGCGTACGGGGCTAGAAACGCGAGATGAACTAAAAGTGATTACGATGTTTCACCTCATTGGGCTTGCGCTTGAATTGTTTAAAGTGCATATGGAGTCTTGGGCTTACCCAGAAGAAGGGTATTCTAAAATTCTCGGCTAGGTTTTTTGTTTGAATACTCGACATATATCAATATATGATTTGATTTAAAATACTCGTATTTAAAATGAGTCCAAAAATCCTCTGACATATGTTATCCTATCATTGAGGTGAACCACATGTCGGAAGTGAAACGTGGCAGAGGATATGTGTACTCCATTCAATATCATATGGTATGGTGTGTGAAATATCGTCACAAGGTGTTGATTGGCGACATCGATACAAGGCTAAAAGAAATCTTGCATCAAATTGCGGAAGAACATGGTTTTACGATTTTACAAGTAGAAAGTGATGGCGACCATGTCCATCTATTGATTGACTGCACGCCACAACACTCTATTCCGAATATCATCAAAGCATTAAAAGGTGTGAGTGCAAGGTTGCTGTTTAAAGAGTTCCCCCAACTAAAAGAGAAATTGGGGGGAGGGAATTTGTGGAATCCTTCTTATTTTGTTGCAACCGTAAGTGAACACACCGAAGCGCAAATACGACAGTATATCCAAAATCAGAAAGCGAGGTGAAAGCGATGTTCGTCCATAAAGCATATAAATTTCGGATTTATCCAACCAAACAACAGGAAATCCTCATTGCCAAAACATTCGGTTGTGCTCGTTTTGTATTCAAT